>BEIC01000122.1 GCA_002898875.1 bacterium HR26 | reverse complement strand
GTCCGCGTCGCTAGCCTGAGCGCCTGGACG
Source organism: bacterium HR26 (assembly GCA_002898875.1). Taxonomy (GTDB): domain Bacteria; phylum Chloroflexota; class Chloroflexia; order Thermomicrobiales; family Thermomicrobiaceae; genus Thermalbibacter. Next base: position 7,959 of record BEIC01000122.1, on the reverse strand, counting down.
GCGATGTCGAAGCCGCTGCCCTCGTCGCCCAGGATGTAGCCCCACCCACCGGCGCGCGCCGTCCGGCCGTCGGGCGCCCGGCCGAAGCAGATCGAGCCAGTGCCACTGATCAGCGCGACTCCCCAGCCGTCCGGGCAACCGGCAGCCAGCACCAGCTCAGAATCGTTGACGATGACCATGCGCCGGCCCAGCCGCTCCCGCTCGAGCCGCCCGCTCAGCCGCTCGCGGTCGTCCGGCCGATCGACTCCGGCCAGTCCGAAGCAGACGACAGCGACCTCGTCTTCCTCCGGCATGAGCCGGGCATCGGCGAACGCCGCCCGGATCGCCTCGACGATCGCCGCGACCGCCCGCTCCAGCCCCACCGACTGGTAGTTGCTCGACCCGGCGGTACCGGCGCCCACCACCCGGCCAGCCAGATCTGCCAGCAGCGCCCTGGTCTTGGTCGCGCCGCCGTCAACGCCCAGCAGTAGCCTGGCCATCGCGCCCACCCTCGATCGCGTCGCGCACCCGCCCCTCGCGAGCAGCCAGCCGCCGGCGCGCCTCCTCCGCGTCGACCCCCGCCAGCGCCATCACGATGGCGGTCTTCGGCTCTCCGGCGGCCGCCTCCAGGAGTCGCTGCGCCTCGTCGCCCTGGAGCCCCGTCGCCTGCATCACGATGCGGGCGGCCCGCTGCCATAGCTTCTGGTTGCTCGGCCGCACGTCCACCATCAGATTGCCGAAGGTCTTGCCCAGCCGGATCATAACGGTCGTACTGAGCGCGTTCAGCACCAGCTTCTGAGCGGTTCCCGCTTTCATCCGGGTCGAGCCAGCTATCACCTCCGGCCCCACCACCGGCGCGATCATCAGATCGACTAGCTCCTCCAGCGGCGAGGGGCGATTGCAGGCCAGCCCGGCCACGTAGGCCCCCCTGGCGCGAGCCTCAGCCACCGCTCCCAGCACATACGGCGTGCGGCCGCTGGCGGTGATGCCCAGCACCACGTCAGCCGGCCCGACGTCAATCGCGGCCACGTCGGCGGCCCCGGCCGCCGCGTCGTCCTCCGCCTCCTCCACCGCGCCGGTGAGCGCCGCCGGGCCACCGGCCACCAGCGCCACCACCTGACCCGGATGGATACCGAACGTCGGCGGCAGCTCCACCGCGTCGAGCATCCCCAGCCGGCCGGAGGTGCCGGCGCCGGCGTAGATCAGCCGGCCGCCGCATCGCAGCCGCTCGGCCACGACCTCCGCCAGCCGGGCGATCGCGTCGCGCTCGGCCATGACCGCCGGCACCACGCGCGCGTCTTCCGAGAGGATCAGCTCGACGATCTCCTCGGCCGAGCAAGTGTCGATGTCGCGCGTCCGCGGGTTGATCGCCTCGGTCACCGCGCCCGTGAGGTCGGGTACATCACCGCTCATACACTCGCCCGCCCCTCTATCGGTTCACTGCCCCTACCCCTGGCTCGTTCGCCACTCGGTGTGTACCACCCGCAGCTCCCATCATAGAGCAAGAGGGGCCGGCAGCGCTCGCGAAACGCCTGCACTTCATCATCCCAGCCAGAGAGCACCTCGGCTGGCGCGGCGCCGGCCTCGAGCGCCCGCCGTGGCCGGTCGCTGCCCAGGAGCAGGTCGACGACGTGTCGGCCGTCGGCGTTCACCCGCCAGGCGAAGGCCAGAGAGTCCTGGCGGCGCAGCGCGTCGAGCAGGTGGATGCCCAGCTCGACCGGCCGCAGCGCCTCGCGGTCGAGGACGTGGATCTGTACCCCTCCGCAGCGGTGGCCGGCATGCTTGGAGAAGGTGGGGGTGAAGTAGGCCGGCCGGAAGGCCACGCCCGGCAACCCCCGCCCTGCCAGGTCCTCAGCCAGCCGGAACGGGTCGAGCCAGGGCGCGCCGACCAGCTCGAACGGCCGGGTCGTGCCTCGCCCCTCGGAACAGTTGGTCCCTTCGACCAGGCAGGTTCCTGCGTAGAGCGCCAGCGAGTCGAGCGTGGGAAGGTTGGGCGAGGGCTGGATCCAGGGCAGGCCGGTCTGGTCGAACCACAGCTCCCGCTGCCAGCCTTCCATCGGCACGACGAACGGCTCGGGCCAGCCGCGATCGGCGGCCAGCAGCCGCGCCAGCTCGCCGGCCGTCAGCCCGTGACGGATGGGGATCGGGTGAACCCCCACGAAGGACGCGAACGCCGGGTCGAGCAGGTTCCCCTCGACCCGGCAGCCGGTGAGCGGATTCGGCCGGTCGAAGACGACGAACAGCAGCCCGGCCTCGACGGCCACCTCCTGGGCATAGGCCATCGTCGAGAGGTAGGTGCCGTAGCGCACCCCGATGTCCTGGAGGTCGAAGATCAGAGCGTCGAGCCCCCGGAGCATCTCCGGCGAGGGCCGGCGGGTCTGGCCGTAGAGGCTGTAGATCGGCAGGCCGGTCCGCGCATCGCGCGCGTCGGCGACCGGCTCGCCCGCCTGCGCCTCCCCACGGATGCCATGCTCCGGGCCGAACAGCGCCGCCAGCCGGACGCGGCCGCTGGCGTGCAGGAGATCGATCGTGCTGCGGAGCCGGCCGTCGGTGCCGGTCGGGTTGGTGATCAGCCCGGCGCGCTTGCCCTCGAGGGGCGGGCAGCCACGCTCCAGGAAGACTTCGAGGCCGACCCGAACACGGGGAGCATGCACAAGTCCCGACCCCCTACCAGGACAGCTCGTCGAGCAGGTTCACCGAGCGGCGCCGCAGGCCCTCCGGAAGCATGAGCGCCACCGCCCGAGGCACACCGGCCTCGGCGCCGCGCAGCTCACTGGCGCCGCGGTACCACTGCTCGTAAGGGAACGACACCACCTCGCCGCGGAAGAGCGCGTAGCAGCGGATAGCCTCCAGATATCGGTCGAAGACATCGGTGACATCCAGGTAGATCTCCGGCTTGAACTCGATCGGGTCTTCCCAGTTCTCGGCATAGTAGACCTTGGTCGGCCCATGCGCCGGGTGGGCGCGCTTGAACGTGCCGAGGCGGGCGAAGAAGAGCGACTCCATCACATTGAGGTTGGTGTTGCGGTGGTCGCGGTGGATGCTGCCCTTCCAGTGGGTGATCAGCACGGTGGGCCGGTACTGGCGGATCAGGTCGGCGATCGCCCACTGGACCTCTTCGCTCACCGGTAGTTCCCCATCCAGGTAGGGTAGAATCACGCACTCGGCACCCAGAGCGCGCGCCGCCGCGTGAGCCTCCTCCCGCTTGACCTTGGCGTACTCCTCGGGAGGCATCCGCGGGTGACCTTTCTCGCCCAGCGTCAGATGGACGAGCACCGCCCGCCAGCCGGCCTCCACGTGCTTGAGCACCGCCGCGCCGGCCATGATCTCGGCGTCGGCCGCGTGCGCTCCCACCACCATGATGCACTTCTGCTCGCTCAACGGCGCACCTCCTCAGATCGAGCCGTCTCCCTCCGAGGCCACACGGGGAGAACCGGAGCGCAGCCCGGCTCAGAGTTCCCTCCGCAACACCGCGAACCGGCGTACTTCACGGAAGCCACAGGTGGCGTAGAGCCGAGCCGCATCGTCGCTGGTCCAGAGAAACCAGGCCGCGTGGTAGCCCTTCTTCAGCATCTCCAGCAACGTCTCCGCCAGCAGCACCCGGCCGATCCCCTGCCCACGCCGCGCAGGGTCGACTCCGAACGGCCCGAACCGTTCCCCCCGGTGCTGGGCGTAGCCGAGCACCTCGTCACCCTGAACCGCCACCAGCATGCCGACGTGCCGCGGATCGGCGGTGAAGAGGTCGCGGAAGACCTCGCTGGCCTCGCGGTACCAGTCCCAGGAGAAGTGCCGCTTGATGAAGGCGAGGACCGGCAGGATATCGCTCGGCTGGGAGAGCCGGATCTCGATCCCCTCCCGGCGCAGCCGCTCGGCCGTTTCGGCGATCGCCTCGGGCCTGTGAAAGCCGGTCAGCTCGGCCCGCATGCTGAGCGGGCGCGATACCACCTCAAAGCCGCGCCGGCTCAGGAACTCGACGGCCCGGCGGTAGGCGTTCACATCCACGCCGGGGGTGAAGTAGTTCGGGACGTACGGGGAGATGGTGACGACCTTACAGCCCAGCCCGCGCAGCCGCTCTAGCGCGGCGTTAAGCAGCGCGCTGCCCAGCCCGCGCCCCTGCCAGTCCGGATGCACCCCGAAGGCGGTGATCCAGGCTTGCTCGGGCTGGAGGCCATCGCCGTAGAACGGCACCTGCCGCGTGATCGAGAGGAGGAAGCCGCGCGCCGCCCCCGCGACCTCCGCCACCAGGCAACCCTCGGGCAGGAAGTTCGGATCGAGCAGGACCTTGGCGCGCCAGGTCGCGGCGTTGATCGGATCGGCCACCAGCGCGGCATTCCAGACCGCGAGCACATCGGCCTCGTCGTCCGGACGATAGGGCCGGATGAGGGCCGGCAGAGCGCGTGCTCCCACGGCTCACCTACCCCTTCAGGCCGGTGAGGCTGATGCCCTGGACGAACCAGCGCTGCAGCAGCACGAACACGATCAAGACCGGGATGATCGCCAGCGTGGCACCGGCCATCTGGAGGTTGATCACCTCCGGGCTGCTCGCGTAGATCCGCAGGCTGTTGAGGCCCAGCGGGATCGTCCAGAGCTCCGGCGAGCGGACCACGATCAACGGCCAGAGGAAGCTGTTCCAGTGATAGACGAAGGCGAGGATCGCCAGCGCACCCAGCGCCGGCCCGCAGAGCGGCAGCACGATGCGCCAATAGATCCCGAACTCGGAGGCGCCGTCGATGCGGGCGGCATCGAGCAGCTCGTCCGGCAGGCTGAGGATGTACTGGCGCATGAAGAAGATGCCGAACGCCGTCACGAGGTTGGGCACGATCAGGCCCAGGTAGCTATCCACCCAGCCCAGCCGGCTCACCAGGTAGAAGACCGGGATCAGCACCACGAAGAAGGGGATCATCATGGTCGCTAGTACCGAGATGAAGAGCGTATCGCGCCCAGGAAAGCGGAACTTGGCGAAGCCGTAGCCCGCCAGCGAGCTGGTGAAGAGGACGCCTGCCGTGATCGCGATCGTCACGATCAGGCTGTTGAGGTACATGCGACCCAGCGGGACCACTTCGGCCAGCCTTGCGTAGTTCTCGAATTGCGGTCGAGCCGGAAACCAGACGAGCGGACGCGCCATGATCTCCTGCGGCGCCATGAGCGACGAGAGCACCATCCAGATGAAGGGCAGCATCATCGCGATGGCACCCGCGCTCAAGGCCCCATACTTGAGGAGCGCGAGCAAGAATCCGGCCGCAGTGAGCCGCCGGCGGCTCATAGGGTCACCTCCGTTCCCTCAGCAGATGGAGCTGGACGAGCGTAATGACGAAGGTGATCAGGAAGAGCAAGATCGCCATCGCGGTCGCCCTGCCCATCCGCGTGAACTCGAAGGCCGTCCGGTACATGTAGAGCACGAGCGTGTTGGTGGCGTTGACCGGCCCGCCGTTGGTGAGGATAAAGACCAGGTCGAACACCTGGAGCGAGATCAATGTATTGACGACAACCACGAAGAGCATGGTCGGCTTGAGCAGCGGCAGGGTGATGAAGCGGAATCGCTGCCAGTCGCCGGCGCCGTCCACTTTGGCCGCGTCGTACAGCTCGCCGGGGATGTTCTGGAGCCCTGCCAGGAAGAGGATCATGAAATACCCGACGCTGTGCCAGACGGCCACAGCGATCACGCTGGGCATGGCCTGGCTCACGCTGGCCAGGAACCGCTGGGGTGGGAGACCGAGCATCTCCAGAATGCCGTTCAGGAGCCCGTAGTTGGCGTTGTAGATGTTAGCCCACACGATGGCGATGGCGACCGAAGAGGTGACGTAGGGCAGGAAGTAGATGGCCCGCCAGAACGTCCGGAAGCGCACCCGGCTATTCAGGGCCAGCGCGACCATCAAGCCCAGCAGGGTCGAGAGCGCCACGTTTCCGACCGCGAAGGTCACAGTGTTGGCGAAGGTCTGGCGGAAGAGCGGATCGTCGAGCAGCAGGTAGCGGTAGTTCTCCAGCCCGCGGAACGGCATGCTGGTCACCGGCGTGAGCATGTTCCACTCGTGCAGGCTCACGTAGATGGTGAAGACGAAGGGCAGGAAGGCAAACACCAGCAGGAAGGCGAGCGCTGGGGCGACGAAGGCGTAGCCGACCACAGACCGCCGCCGCAGCCACCAGCGAAGACCGGGGGCGCGCTCGGCTCGAAGAGCGCGCTCAGCCCCGGCCTTCAACGCCATGCCCGTGCGCTCAGCCTCCGTCTGCTTCACGCCCGCCGCCCCCAGCCCGTGCTACTGCTGACGCTTCTCTGCCAGGATGCGGTTTGCCTCCGCAGCGGCGGTGTCCAACGCCTCCTGGGCGCTCTTCTCGCCGAACCAGGCGGCCTCGATCTGCTTCTGCAGCGAGGTCTTGATCTCCTGAGCTCCCGGGATGATCGGCTCGGTTCGACTGCTCTGCAACGACTCGACGAATGGCTTGACGAAGGCATCGCCGAGCAGGTCAGCATGTGCCTCCTGGTCCGAGAGCCGGGCCGGGATCGCGTTGAGGCCCGTGGTGAGATAGTCGCCCATGGGGGAAGACCCGCTATCCTTGGGCGTGTTCAGCCAGGTCAGGAACTCCCACGCAGCCTCGGCGTTCTTGCTGTTCTTATCCACGCCCCAGAGCCAGTTGTACTGGAGCGTCGTCGATGTGCCCTTCGCGCTGTGCGGAACCGGCGAGACGATCACGTTCTCGATCCCGCCCGGCAGCCCGGCCCGCAGCGAGGCGCCGTACCAGTTGGCCATGATGACCATCCCCACCCGGCCGGCGAGGAAGTCGTCTTGCGCGCCGCTGGAGCCTGGGCCGGCGAATCCCAGGTCGGCGCCGCCGCTCCGGATCAGCTCAAGCTCCAGCTCCAGTGTCTCGACCCCAGGAGGCTCGTTGAAGCGCACTCGACTATAGTCCTCCGCGACGTACTCACCCCCGTTGGACCAGAGCAAGCAGGTGAAGGGATGAACGACGCCCGAATCCCAGCCCCGGGAGAACGCGAAGCCGGTCTGGGTAGCCTTGCCGCTCGCGTCCTTCTTGGTCAGCTTGGGGGCGACTTCGAGCAGTTCATCCCAGGTTGTCGGCGGCTCCTTCACGCCGGCCTCCTGGAGCAACTGCCGGTTCGAGAGCAGCAGGTAGGAGTTGACTTCGGTCGGGAACCCCCAGATCTGGCCGCGGTACGTCACGCCCTTGACGGTGCTCTGACTGTAGCTCTGCCGGATCTCGTTGATGACGTTGTCCGGCGGGACCTGAAGCAGGTCACTGGCGACGAACTCGGGCAGCCAGAGGTTGTAGAAGTGGTAGATATCCGGCGCGACGCCGCCCAGCCGGCCTGTCGTGATCCGGTTCAGCAGCTCGCCGAACTCCACCGTCTGGTGCTCGATCTGGATCCGCGGATTCTCTTCCTGATACTTCTTGAAGATCGGCTCCAGCACGTCCTTCTGCGGCTGCGCACCCCAGTGGGTGAGCACGACCAGCTTGGTCGGCGCTGCGGCCTGGCGGCGACACCCCGCGGCCAGCGTGCCGGTCACGGCGGCTCCGCCGAACACAGCCGCCGCCTTGAGGAAACTCCGCCGGGACATCTGTCCAGCCAGGAGTCGCGAGCCTATCGTTGATACCCGAGCGCCCATCTGAAGCACCTCCCATCTCCTCCTGCCAGCTCGTGGCCGGCTCACCGAACCTCAATCGAGACGGGTGTTTTGATCAGCCCTCGCGCCTCCTCTCCTCCTCAGGCCCAGCGCCGTTTCCGCACCGCTGGAAGACCTCGTGGGCTACCCCGAGCAGGCCGGCGTCGCTCCCCAGCCGGGAGCGCACGATGCGGACTCGCCGGGCTGAAACCGGCTGCGCGCACGCCCGCACGATCTGGCGAATGCGCGGCAGAAGCTGGTCGGCGGCCCCTGCTCCGACGCCACCGCCGAGCACGACGAGATCCGGGTTGAGCAGGCTCACCACATCCGCGATCGCCAGGCCGAGGATCTCGGCCGTCTCCGC
>BEIC01000121.1 GCA_002898875.1 bacterium HR26 | reverse complement strand
TGGAAGTGATCCTTGATCCGGACGCGATCGCCGGAGCCTTCCCAGCTCACGCTGACGTCGACTGGGAAGGAGGTGCCCGAGACAAAGTCGAAGACCTCGATGGTGGTCTCGAGCGTCGCGGTGGTGAGCCGGCGGTCGATCTGGAACTCCGGCTCTGCCAGAATTGGGAAGCCTTCAGCGGCGAGGAGCTGTGTCCCGGTGCACTGGTCGAACCGGGAGATGAACAGGAAGGCTTGTGAGCTGACCTCTGGCGTACCCGCCTCCTTGCTACGGCCATCGACGGCCGCGACGAAGACATCGGTGACCACGCAGCCGGTCTCATCCACGCTGGAGAAGAACGCCTCGGCGAACTGGCCTGTGAACCGGAAGTGGGATACGTGGGAGGCCAGCACCGGCTGCGGGGCGGCGAGCACGCCGAACAGGCCGAGCGCGAGGACCAGTGCGAGGAGCAAGCGGCGTGTCATGGCAGCCTCCTTTCGACGTCGCAGTCGCGGGTGCAGCATCGTGGGTCGTAAACTCTGGCACACCCAGCCGCTGACCCTCCTTTCGTTTGTCCTGCGGTGCATGCCTGCCCATAAGCCGGCAGGCTGTGGAGCTTCAGCGGTGGAGCATCCACGCGCTCGCTCGGCCACAGGCTAGTACTAAGCGTGACAGGAGTTGTACCCCCGTTTGCACCTCGCTAGAGGGAGTCGTATGTTTACAGTATAGCTGATGCTTTCAGATTCTGTAAAGCATACATCGCGTGAATCAGCTCACAATGTACCAGAGATTGAACAATTGCATCCTTCTTGCTTCGATTCGTAGTCGCACCGGCTGCCTTGCGCCCTCAGGCGCTCGGCTGGGATGCACCCCCTGTCTCGAGCCGGCTCTAGGCCACGAAGTAGCGGAACGTGAGCGGCAGGGACTCGGCCGGCGGTACCTCGACCCGCTGGCCCTCGATGCTGACCTCCAGCGTCTTCGGATCGATGCGCACCTGCGGTGAGGCCGCGTTGTAGCGCATCGCCCCCTTGAAGGTCCGGCGGGTGTATTCGATCGGCACCGCGCGCCGGTGCACGCGGTTGCGCTCGGTGAACCCGGACTCGAACGCTTGCCGCGATATGAAGTTGACCGCGAGTGCCGCCGGTGCCACTCCCAGCCCGCCGAACATCGGCCGGTAGATCAGCGGCTGGCTGACCCGGGTCGAACCCATGCCGTCGCCGACAACCGACCAGGCGACGAACCCGCCTTTGATCACGGCGTGCGGCTTGGCACCGAAGAGCGCCGGATGCCAGAGCACGATGTCGGCCAGCTTGCCGGGCTCCAGGCTGCCGACCTCGCGCGCCAGCCCGTGGGCGATCGCCGGGTTGATGGTGTACTTGGCCAGGTACTGGAGAATACGCGGGTTGTCGTCGCCCTCGCCGGTTGCCGGATCGAAGCCTCCGCCGCGCACCTCCTTCATCCGGTGGGCGAGCTGCCAGGTGCGGCTGATCACCTCGCCGATGCGCCCCATCCCCTGCGAGTCGGACGACATGATGCTGATGGCGCCGAGGTCGTGCAGCACGTCCTCGGCGGCGATGGTGCTCGGGCGCACGCGGTCGCGCGCCGCCAGCACGTCGGTGGGGAAGAGCGGGGTCATCCGGTGGACGACCATGATCATCTCGTAGAGCTCGTGAGTGCTGTTGACTGAGTACGGGATGGTAGGGCTGGTCGAGGAGCCAATCACGTTCGGTACGCTCGCGATCTCCAGGATGTTGGGCGCGTGCCCCCCGCCCGAGCCCTCGACGTGGTAGGCGTGGATCGAGCGCCCGCCGATGGCGGCGATCGTCTCCTCGAGCGCGCCGGCCTCGTTGATCCCGTCGGTGTGGAGCGCCACCTGCACGCCGGTCTGGTCGGCCACGCTCAGGCAGGCGTCGATCACCGCGGGGAAGGCGCCCACGTCCTCGTGGATCTTCAGGCCGGCGCAGCCGGCCTCGATATGCTCCTCGAGGTGGTCTCGCGCCGAGGAGCCGCGGCCGAGGACGGCCAGGTTGATCGGGATCGCCTCGAACGCCTCGAAGAGACGCCGGATGTTGGTCGCCGGATTGACCCCCAGATCCCAGACGCCGCCGGAGCCCTGGGCCACCAGCGTCGTGATGCCACTGGCCAGGGCCGCCGGGATCAGGCTGGTGGAGGAGAGGTGGACGTGGGAGTCGACCCCGCCGGGGGTGGCGATCAGCCCCTCGCCCGGGATGATGCCGGTGCTGGCGCTCAAGACCAGCTCGACGTCGTCCATCACGTCTGGGTTGCCGGCCCGGCCGATCGCGGCGATGCGGCCGTCCTTGATGCCGATGTTACTCTTGAAGATGCCCAGCACCGGGTCCATGACCACGACGTTGGTGATCAATACGTCGAGCTTGCTCGGGCCCGGCCGGCGCCCGGCCAGCATGCCGTCGCGCACCGGCCGGCCGAAGCCGGTGAGCGGCTCGAAGCCGGGCGGGGTGTCGTCACGCTCGATCCTGGCGAACAGGTTGGTGTCGGCCAGCCGCACGCGGTCACCAGTCGTCGGCCCATAGATCGCATTGTAGGTGCGGCGGTCCATCTCATGCGGCATCGTCGTCCTCCTGGCAGCCCTGGCTCGCCATCGCCCGGCGGCGCATGGCCCGCGCGCCTACTCCGCCGGCCCCTCCGGCTCGTGCAGGAACCCCTGGGCGACCATGCGCTCCAGCAGGGCGTCGACGTCGACCTGATCGAGCGGGCCATCGATCAGGCCATGGAACCCCTGCACCACCCGCCGCCCACCGATCGGCACCAGCGGCACCTCGACCGTCTGCCCCGGCTCGATCCGGATCGCCCCGCCGGACGGGACATCTGGGCGCATGCCGAAGGCCTTGCGGCGATCGAAGCGGAGCCGGGGGTTGGCCTCAAAGACGTGGAAGTGCGCCGTCAGGTGGACGGGGACGTCGCCGTCGTTCGTGATCCGCACCCAGGTGACCGGCAGCCCGGCGTTGATCTCGACCGGGCCGGGGGCCGGCAGGATCGCGCCGGGCGGCAGGTCGTCCAGCCTCATCGGATCGGGTTCCTCAGCGTCACCAGCCGGGTGCCATCGGGGAACAGGGCATCGACGTGGAGCACGGGGATCATCTCCGGCACGCCGGGCAGCACGTCCTCGCGGGTGAGCACCGAGCAGCCGTGCGCGACCACCTCGTCGTACGGCCGGCCGGCGCGCGCCTCCTCGAAGACCTCGTCGCAGATGAGCGCCACGCTCTCCGGGTAGTTGAGCTTGAGCCCGCGAGCACGTCGCCGCCGGGCCAGCTCGGCCAGGGTGAAGATGGTCAAGCGGTCAAGCTCTTTCTGCGTCAGGTGCATCGGCTGCCCGCCCTCGCTTCCGGCCCTTCGTGGGCTGATTATCCGCGGCACCCCTCGGGCTGCCAAGAGGCGCCTGGCCGGTCAGCTCGAAGCGCACGCGGTAGGGGATCCGGTAGTCGCGTAGGAGCTTGCCGAGATCGATCGAGCGGTAGCCGCCCGGCGTCTCCGGCCGCCGGTGGGGCGAGATGGCCAGCTTCGGCGGCAGCAGCGTGCCCAACCGGCCGGCGGCAATCGCCTTGGCTAGCAGGTCGAGGTCAGCTTGCCCGGGCACATCCTCGATCGCCCGATCCGGCGGGTGTGCCAGCGGGTCGCTGTCGAGCCAGATGTACAGCTTGCGCTCGGGCATCTACGTAAACGGGATCCAGGACTCGGCCGGCGGTAGCCGCTCGTCGCTGGCGCGCTCTCGCTCGGCCGGCTGCAGGCGCAGCAGCGCCTCGATCTCCGAGCGGCGATAGTAGCGCTCGCGGCGAACGCCGCGCCGGTAGCTCTGGATCCGCCCCCGGCTGGCGTAGGCGTAGAGGGTCGCTAGCTTGACGCCCAGCAGGCGCGCGGCCTCCTGAGCAGTGAGGTATTCGACGCCATCGATCTCGATCATCGCCCTGCACTCCTGGGCCCAGTATCGACAGTATACGGATGGGCAGGAGGCGCGTCTAGCGTTGAATCAACCTCTGTCAATGACAATCGCGTTTCATCGTGTTAGCATGGGGCACAACAGGGGTGTGCGAGAGGCACGAGTGAGAGGGGCAAGACCATGAGCCAGTCGGGTTCCACCATTGTTGCGCCGGGGCTCGAGGGGGTGGTCGTCGCCGAGACAGCACTCAGCGAGGTTGACGGCCTCAACGGCCGGCTCGCCTACCGCGGGTTCAGCATCGATGATCTAGCGCGCCATGCGACCTACGAGGAGGTCCTCTACCTGCTCTGGCATGGGGACCTGCCGACGCGGGCCCAGCTAGCCGCGCTGCATCGCGAGCTAGTCGCCAACCGCGCCCTCCCAGAGGAGGTGCGACGCGCCATCGAGGCGCTGCCCAGGTCGGGCGAGCCGATCGATGCCCTGCGGGCCGGGGTAACCGTGCTGGGGATGACCGACCCGGAGATCCGCGATCTGAGCCCCGAGGGGATCCTGCGGCGCGGGCTCCGCCTGGTCGCCATGATGCCGACGATGCTGGCCGCCTACGACCGGCTGCGCCGCGGCGAGCAGCCGGTGGAGCCGGATCCGGAGCTGGGCCAGGCCGGCAACTTCCTCTACATGCTCCACGGCCGGCGGCCAACCGAGACCCAGGAAGCCGCCTTCAACTGCTACCTGGTCTTGCTGGCCGAGCACAGCCTGAACGCCTCCACCTTCGCGCTCCGGGTCACCGTCTCCACACTGGCCGACCTCTACGCCGCGGTGTCGGCCGCGCTGGCTGCGCTCAAGGGCGATGCCCACGGTGGGGCGAACCAGCGGGCCATGGAGATGCTGCTCGCCATCGGGTCGCCGGACAACGTGGTCGACTACGTGGAGGAGTCGCTGCGCATCAAGCGTCGGCTGATGGGGATCGGCCACCGGGTTTACCGCACGCGCGATCCGCGAGCCGCCCACCTGATGGGATGGTCGAAGGCAGTGGCCGAGGAGTCCGGCGAGACGACCTGGCACGCGATCGCCGAGCGGCTGGAGGAGGTGACTGCGAACCACCCGTACTACGTGGAGCGGAAGCTCTACCCCAACGTCGAGTTCTACTCGGCCCCGCTGCTCTACGGGCTGGGGCTGGTGCCCGACCTGATGCCGGGCGCTTTCGCGATCAGCCGGGTGGCTGGCTGGGTAGCGCACGCGCTCGAGCAGCTCGCCAGCAACCGGCTGATCCGGCCGCAGGCAAGCTATGTCGGCGAGCGAGAGCGCCACTTCGTCCCGCTCGACCAGCGAGGATAGGGGAGACGCAGCCAAGCCGCCGGCGAGCAGGGCGAGAGCGCCCTCGCGCATGAAATTCGTTGTACGTACAGGAGCGAACCGGCCAACCGTGTGGTATACTGAGACGGTGTGACCGGTGGGCCAGGGTTTGGCTACCTGGGATAGGTTCAGCAATTCGCTCAATGGGAGAGTGATAGCCGGTGGCAAAGTCTGTCCGTGTTGAGCTGCGCGACAATGAGAGCTTCGAGGCGCTCCTCAAGCGCTTCACCAAGGAGCTCCAGAAGTCCGGTGTGCTGCGCGATTATCGCGCCAAGCGGCACTTCGTGAGCAAGAGCGAGCAGCGCCGGGCCAAGATGCGCAAGGCCGAGCATCGGCGGCGGCGCAAGCTGGCCAAGCTGGCGAAGAAGGGCCAGAGCCTGCTCTGAGCGGACCTGCCGGGCGAGCTCGTCCGGCAGATGTAGGTAGAGGCTGATGTCGGCTTCCAGCTCGGGTGCTACCTCCGGACAGCAGCGGAAGGATACCCTGGTTCAGGCAATCACCGGTCTCACCTGGATGCTCCCGATCGCGACGATCGTCTTCGTGCTCTACGTCGCCGGTGCGCTCGCCGGCGGTGTTTTGTACGATCTGCCGCTCTGGTTGCTCCTCCTCCCCAGCGTGCCCTCGCTGCTGGTCACCTGGATCGCGCTGATCGTGGCGCTGGTAGACGTGACCAGCCGCCCGACGACCCAACTCTCGGAGGGCTCCCGGCTGGCCTGGCTGATGGCCCTGGCCTTCCTCAACGTGCTGGTCTTCCTGCCGTACTGGCTCGCCGTCGCCCGCCGGCCGCTCCGGCCCACCCAGCCCTGATCGGCCGCGCCGCACGCTGCGATGCCGGCCGGCGACCGTTTCCAGGCGTGCATACCGGTGCCAGTCAAAATGTAGGGGCGACCAGCCGGTCGCCCCTACAAAATGGTTGTGCAGGTTCGGAACCTGCCCTCCCGGTTATACACCAAGCGGCCCGATGACTCGCCCCCTAGGCAGAAGGCCATCCTCCGGATGTGGGTATGCGAAACCCAGGTGACCACTGGAAGCCGGCACCCGCTCGCCGACGCCGGTCAGACCGGCCAGGTCTCCTGCCGGTAGGCGGCGTCCCAGAACATCCACTCGTAGCGGCTGGTCGTGATGAAGTGCTCGCGCACCGGAGCTCGCCGGCTCTCCGGCAAGTCTTCCACCGCCCGGTCCATCACCTCCAGCACCTGCCGCACCACCGTCCCGAACTCCTCGGAGGCATAGGTGTCGATCCAGCGCCGGTAGAGCGGGTTCGGCGAGCCCTCCCGCTCCAGGTGCTTCCCCACCTCCCAGTAGATCCAGTAGCAGGGCAGCACCGCGCCTACGAGCTCCTCGAACGGCCGGTCGTGCGCCACCCGCAGCAGGTACGAGGTATAAGCCAGGTTGGTCGGCGCCTTCGGCGTCCGGTAGACCGCCTCCGGGCTCAGGCCCCAGCCCTGGAAGAAGCCCTCGTGCAGCGACCGCTCGACGACCAGCGCCGTCTTGGCGTGCTCGGCGAACATCTCGCACCAGGCGTCGACCGGCGCTTTCGCCCCGGCCAGCGCCAGGCAGCGGGCATAGTCCTGCAGGTAGAGCGCGTCCTGCACCACGTAGTATCGGAAGGCCGGCTCCGGCAGCGAGCCATCGGTCAATCCCCGGATGAACGGGTGCGCCAGGATCGCCTGGTAGATCCCTTCGATCGACTCCCAGAGCTCGGCCGTAAACTGCCTGCTCATCGCGTTTCTCCCTTCAGCTACGCAGCTCTTCGTCACCTTCCGGCCTTGGCCTGCTCATCACCAGCGCATCACTTATGGCAGGAGACGCCAGCCGCCGAGCGTCACTCCGAAGAAGAGGACGAGCCAGATCGCGATCACCACCAGCAAGACCATCGCCCAGGTACGCAATACCCGCCCCATCGCCACCTCCTCACCGTCGCATCGTCGGCCCGCCGAAGGGATCGAGCCGGGCCGGTAGCCCCATCCAGACGAGCAGGGACAGAACAATGACCGTGAAGATCGCGTACGCCAGCAGGAACGCGAGGTCGGTGCGGGAAAAGCGCAGGCGCCGGTAGAACGTCCGCCGCGGCTGCGCACCCAGCGCCCGGGCATCCATCGCCACGGCGACCTTTTGGGCACGGCGGATGCCGCTCGCCAGGAGCGGGATCGCGTAGCCAAGCAGCCGCCTGAACGACCCGAACGGCCCACCGCCCTCCGGCACGCCGCGCACCCGGTGTGCTGCGCGGATCTGCGCCAGCTCCGCACTCAGCAGCGGGACGAACCGGTAGGCCGCCATCACGCCGTAGCCGAGCCGAACCGGCAGCCGGCATTGCTGCACCAGCGCCAGGATGAAGTCGGTCGGGTGCGTCGTGAGCAGGAAGAGGAGCGAGGAGGCGTAGATCGCCAGCACGCGCAGGACGATGCTGACCGCGTAGCTCAGGCCGGCCCAGGTGATCTGGAACGGCCCCAGGTTGAGCGCCACCGCCGGCGCCTCCGCCATCCGGGTCTGGTAGAAGGCAGCCGTGGTCCAGAGGAGACCGAGGCCGACCGGCAGGAAGGGCAACAGCGCCCGGCCCAGCCGCGACGCCGGGACGCGCCCGAGCGTCAGGAGCGCGAGCAGGAAGAACAGGCTGAAGAGGGCCGGTACAGCGATATCCACGACCAGCGTGAGGATGAGCGTCGTCGGAATGACCAGCACGAACTTGGTCAGCGGGTTCAGCCGGTGCAGAGAAGAGCCGGTCTCCACGTAGATGCCCTGACTCATCGCCTCGCTCCTAG
>BEIC01000120.1 GCA_002898875.1 bacterium HR26 | reverse complement strand
GAAGAGAAAGAGCTGCGGCACCTCGAGCACGAGCGGCAGCGCGGCGATCGAGAGGGCACGGAAGGTGTAGTAGGTCGCCAGGAGCCTGCGGTTGTCGAAGCGGTCGGTCAGCCAGCCGGAGAGCAGCGTGCCGACGACGTTCATCGCGCCCATCAGCGCCACCGCGTTAGCGGCCGTGACCTCGGTGAAGCCGTGCTCGACCGCATGCGGGATCAGGTGGGTGCCGATCAGGCCGTTCGTCGTGTAGCCGCAGATGAAGAAGCTGCCGGCCAGCAGCCAGAAGTCGCGCGTGCGGAGCGCGGCCCGCAGCGGAGTATGCCGAGCCTCTTCGACCTGCTCGGCAGCCGGCGACTCCGCCCCACCGTCGCCGAACGGGCGGAGGCCGATGTCCGCAGGGCGGTTGCGCATCAAGAGGGCAATCGGCAGCAGGAGCCCCGCGCAGGCGACCGCGAGCATGCCGATCGCGCTGCGCCAGCCACCGGTCACCGTCAGCGTTACCAGGAGCGGCAGGAAGACGAGCTGGCCGGCGGAGGTGGCCGCGCCGAAGACGCCGATGATCACCCCGCGATGTTTCCTGAACCAGCGGATCGCCACCGTCGCGCCGAGCGCGCCGCTCACCGCGCCGGTGCCGGCGCCGGTGACCAGCCCCCAGAAGAGGTGCATCTGCCAGAGGTCGCGCATCGCCAGGAGTGGGGCCAGCCCGGCGGTGGTTAGGGTCGCGCCGCCGAGCATGACCAGGCGTGGGCCGAAGCGATCGATCAGCGAGCCGGCTAGCGGCGCGGCCAGGCCGTAGGCAAGGATGCTGATGGCGACGGCCAGCGAGATCTCGGCCCTGCTCCAGCCGAACTCGGCCTCCAGCGGCTTGATCAGCACGCCGGGCGCCGCGCGCACCCCCGCCCCGACCAGCAGGGTGAGCGCCGTCACTGCGACGACGATCCACGCATAGTGCAGGCGCGTGACACGCGATGATGTGACCACCGGCTCGACGTTTTCCCACTCCGTCCTGGTGCGGTGCCTTGACACCGCTGCCGGTGATAACGCGCCCGGCCGGGCGGTTAATCCCGCCGCTCACCGAAGGACGATACGGCTCCAGGTGAGGCGAGGGCGTGGCGCGGTGCTGCCTGCGAGGCTTGGCCCCGGCTCGGGGCTGGGCTAGGATACCAGCGTGCATGGGACAAGAAGGGCAACTGCACGCCGGGAGGGGAGGCGGGAGATGGCTGAATCGCGGGCACTGCTCGACATGCGCGTCGACGGCAAAGTGGCGCTCGTCACCGGCGCGAGTACCGGACTAGGGAGGGCGACCGCGCTGGCGCTGGCGGAGGCCGGGGCCGACCTCGTGCTCACCAGCCGAAGCCTGGAGCGCCTGCGCGAGGTCTGCGCCGAGATCGAGGCGCGCGGGCGACGGGCCGTGCCGCTCGGCGTGGACGTGCGAGACGTGGCAGCGGTGCGGCGCATGGCCGAGGAGGCGCATGCCGCCTTCGGCCGCATCGATATCCTGGTCAACAACGCCGGGCTCAATATCCCGCAGTGGGCGGTCGATGTGACGGAAGAGGCCTGGGATACGATCATGGACACCAACGCCAAGGGGCTCTTCTTCTGCTGCCAGGCGGTCGGCAAGTACATGATCGAGCAGCGCTACGGCCGCGTCGTCAACATCGGCTCGGACATGGGCCTGGTCGGCTGGATCCAGCGCGCCGCCTACTGCGCGAGCAAGGCGGCGGTCTCTCTCCTCACCAAGGTGCTCGCGATCGAGTGGGCACAGTATGGGATCACCGTCAACTGCATCGCGCCGACCTTCGTCGAGACGCCCCTCACCCGCCCGATGTTCGAGACCATCCCCGGATTCCGCGAGCAGGTGCTGCGCAACATTCCCCTCGGCCGGCTAGGCCGGCCGGAGGAGGTGGCTGCGGCCGTCGTCTTCCTCGCGTCGGACGCGGCCGCGCTGATCACGGGGGCCACTTTGCCCGTTGACGGCGGCTGGACGGCGTGGTAGGCAGGTGAGCGAGCTGTCTGGAGAGGTGAGGCTGGTTCTCCGATCCGCACGAGCTGCTCGCCCAACGGCATCGGGGGAAGCTCCCGCGCCACGCTGGCCCCTACCCACCCGGGTGGTTCGACACCCTCAGCCTGTCACCCGCTCGGCCAGGCGGCCGAAGGCGCGGATCCAGCGCGGGCGCTCGGCGCCGTCCTCGAATAGGAAGTCGACCCGGTTCGGCACCGCGGCCGGCGGCCCGCTGACGAACTCGTTCCGGCCCACCGGGCGCAGGAAGAGCGGGGGCAGCCTCCGCTCGCGTGGCTGCCGGCTGAGCCCGCCGGTCTGCACCACGTTGAGCCAGAGCCCGCCGGCGGCCGGGCGTATCGTCATGCGGGCCAGCGGGTAGCGGTACTCGCCGGCGAAGCGGGCCAGCTCGGCCTCGCTCAGCGTCACCAGGGGCGGCGGAGCCGGGCGCAGCCCGAACTCCTGGGCCAGCAGCCAGGTCTCGACCTCCAGGTAGGCCGCGCTGCCGCCCTCGTGGTTCGTCAGGCTGGCGATCGCCGCTCGTCGCTCCGGCAGCAGCGTCAGGTGCGCCTGGAAGCCATTGGTCGAGCCGCCATGGCCGACGACCCGCGCGCCGCCGAGCGACCAGAGCGCCCAGCCGAGCCCGTAGTGCTCGGCCCAGTTGGCTGCCGGCGTCTGCGGCTCCTGCATCAGCACGACGCTCTCGCGAGAGATCGGCGGACGCTCCGGCCGCGCAAGCCCGAGGTGGAAACTGGCGAAGGTCAGGAGGTCATCGACCGTCGCGGTGATGCCACCGGCCGGGTGAACGCTCCGCGGCAGCGGGAAGTCGCGGACGACTTCGGGCTGGCCATCGTCTCCCGCGCGGTGGCCGACGGCGTGAGGATAGCCGATCACATCATGGGCGAAGAAGAAGGAGCGCTCGAGGCCGAGCGGCTCGAAGATCAGCTCCCGCATGGCGCTCTCGAACGGCTGGCCGGTCAACGCCTCGATGACCCGCCCGGCGAGCGAGAAGCCGCTGTTGCAGTAGCTCCAGCACCGGCCGAGGGGATGAATCTGTGGGAGTCGGTGGAGATCGGCGACGTAGCGCGCGAGCGCGTCGTCGCCGAGGCCGCAGTCCTGGAAGTGGTCGCCGAGGATGCCGCTGGTATGGGTGAGCAGGTGGCGCATGGTGAGCCGCTGCTGGGTCTCGGGATCGCTGAGCTGCAGGTCGGGCAGGTAGCTGATCACCGGCGCATCGAGGTCGAGCCGGCCCTCCTCGACCAGGCGAAGGGCCAGAGTGGCGAGGAAGACCTTGGTGATGGAGCCGATCTGGAAGAGGGTGTCACGCTGCACCGGACAGCCGGTCTCGACGCTGGCCACCCCATAGGCCTGTACGATCCGCTCGCCGTCGTCACGCAGCACCCCGATCACCATCCCGGGGACACCGTGTCGCCGGCAGGCCTGCTCCACGACCCGCACTAGCTCCTGACTGCCGTTCACCGCCTCCCACCTCCGCCCGCAGAGCTATCACGTCTGCCTGGGGCATGATCGCCCGGGGCCGAGTACCAAGCAAGGGAAGCGCGCCAGAGAGAATCTACCTGGCACAGCCGGCGCCCGGCCCGAGCCGGCAGGCTCCCTCCGGATGCGCCTCTCATCGCTGCGGTTCGAAGAGTGCCTGTGAGCGTACGGAGCTCCGTCACGCGGCGATGCCGCCGGGGCCCGCTCACTGGCACGCCGACGTGGGCGATGGGACGGGCATCGCCGCAACGGGGGAAAAGAATCCCCCACCGAGAAAGGCCGAGCAGACTCGAGTTCATGCGTCAGGCTAGCGGGATGAGGACGGTGGCGCGGCTCACGTCGTCGCCGATGCTCTCCACCGCCAAGCTGGCCCCCAGCCGCTCCAGCCGAGCCCGAAATCCCTCGTCCAGCGACAGGTCGGCCAGCCGCGGGCGCTGGCCGACCCCGGGGCCCTGTACCTCCACGCGCGCCGTCACCTGCGCCGGCTCGTAGCGCAGGTCGACGCTCACCCGCCGCGTGCGCTCGTCGGAGGCGGCTGTGCCGGCCAGCTCCTGCAGCAGGCGATATAGTGCCAGCCGCGCTGCCTCCGGCAGGTCGTCGCTCTCCGGCCCCGTCAGCTCGACCTGAATGTCATAGAGCCGGGCCAGCTCGGTGAGATACCGGCGCAGCGTCGCGGCGACCCCGAGTTCGTCCAGGACCGCCGGGCGCAGCTCGTAGAGCATCCGGCGCAGGTCGAGCAGAGCGCGGGCCGCCGTTGCCCGCAGGCTGTTCAGGCCCTCCCCGAGCTGCTCCGGCCGCCGGGCCAGCAACTGCTCGCAGATCTCCAGCTCCAGCAGCACGTTGCTCAGCGCCTGCGCCGGCCCCTCCACCAGTTGCCGGCTCACTCGGCCCCGCTCCGCTTCCTCAGCCAGGATCAGCTCCTCCAGCGGAGTGCTCACGAGCTCGGCCGTGTCCGGCCGCTGCAGTGCTCGGGTGCGCCCCTCGCCGCTGCGGGCACGCTCGGCCTCATGCTCCAGTTGAGCTTCGGCCAGCTCCAGCAGCTCGCGCAGCCGCTCTTGGTAACGGCGCAAGCTCTCCTGTCGCTCCTGGAGCTGCTCCGCCTGGCTGCGCATCATGAACAGGCGCAGCGTCACCTCCTGAGCCGAGCGATAAGCGTCCCGGATCTCGGCACGCGGGTACGCCTCCAGGTTGGCATCCACCTCGCGCAGCCGGTTGCTAAGCTGGATCTCCCGCTGGTGCAGCCGCTCAACCTCAGTATTGGTCTGGTTGAGCAGCAACTCGATCTCCTGGAGCGAGCGGCCGGTCTCGGCCAGCTCGGCCCGGCAGCCCTCGACGATCTGGCGGAGGCGTTCGGTAAACTCACGGGTCTGTGGCTTGGGCAAGGGCATGCTGCTGTCCCCTTCGGCTGTCCCCGACGCTGGGAGCAAGATACCGGCAACCGGCCTGCGACGCAATGGTACCCGCGTCCTGATCCCCGACGAAGCCGCGCACGAGCTGAGAGGAACCGCTCGCGTATCGCTCACCGGCGCGTTGCGGAAAACGCGACAGCCGCCGACATCGCCGCCTGAGGGTCGAACAGTTTTCCCACGTTCCAGGCCGGCGCGCTGGTAGCGCCTGGCGCGGATGCACCGAATCCGAGGTAGGGGCGACCGGCCGGTCGCCCCTACCTCACCTCCCCGACCAGCCGGCGTCGAGCCGGCTGGTCGCTATGAGCGCGGGACTGGCGCCCCGTGCCCGGCGATAACGGGAAGTTGAGGCGAACATGACGGGCAAAGTGATCGCCCCTCAGCATCGCCGCTGCTTGACATGGAAGCCTCCTTCCTGTAGACTTAGAACAGATGTTCGCATACGGTCGTCGAAGCTGAGGAGCGGTGACATGGTGGACAAGGGCGAGCGGGCCGGGTTCGAGCCGGGCAAGTACCTGACCAAGGTCAACGGCCACGACTACCTAGAGGTGAAGTGGCGGCTGCTCTGGTTCCGCACCGAGCACCCCGACGGCGAGATCGAGACCGAGCTGGTCGAGCACCGGAACGGGGTCGCGGTCTTTCGCGCACGCGTGCGCATCCCGGGCGGCGGCTCGGCCACCGGCTGGGGCAGCGAGACGCTCGATGACTTCCACGATTATCTCGAAAAGGCGGAGACCAAGGCTCTAGGGCGCGCGCTGGCCGCATTGGGCTATGGCACGCAGTTCTGCCCAGACTTCGAGTTCGGCGCCGCCGATCGGCGAGTGGTCGACTCACCGATCGACCTCACTCGCGTGGCCGGTCGCCGCGGGTCCGAAGTGACAGCAACGCCGCGGCAGATCGGATTCCTGCGCGCGATTGCCCGCGAGGCCGGCCTCTCCGATGAGGATCTCGACGCCCGCGCGCGCGAGCTGTTCGGCCGCCCGATCGAGGAGCTCGGGCGCCGCGACGCCTCGCAGCTCATCGATCAGCTACGGCAGCGCCGCGACACGGTGATCGAGGAATCCCAGGCGCAGGTCAGCTAGACACGCATGGTACCCGGGAGCCGGTTCAGTGCCGGTTCTCTGAAGAGGCACACATGCCCCCTCCCTCCCCACGCGCAGCCGGCTGTGATCCCCTCCCCACAGCCGGCTGCCCCTTCTCATGAGGCACATGCGTAGGAATCACTGCAGCGCCGAGGGCAAAGGAGAGGCCTTGGCCACGCTCACGCACCAGGCAGGACCCAGATGGATGGGCAAGCCACTGCCACAGCGCAGGGCTAGGGCAGCGCGGAGATCAGGGTCTAGCGGAGGAGTGTCACGAGGGCCGCGACAGCTCCGGCAAGGGCGACGGCGGCACCGATGAGCAGCAGGAGCGCTCGCTGCACTACGCGGTCAAAGTCGTCCGCCGGCACTCGTTTCCTCTCGATGGTCGCTCGCTTCGGAACCTCGCGCGCCGCGCTCGCGGCCATCAGCACCTCTTCGTCCATGCTCCGTCCATTCGACACTCGGATCTGGGCCCGCTCGCTCACGGCCCTACTCTATCACCCCAGAGCCACCGGATGGTGAACGTTGCGTGAAGCCTTGGGCAAGGGACGCCGGCGGACGTCGCGCCCCCAGGAGTCCCTACCGACGAGCGCGGCCTGCTGACCGCTGTTGTGGAGGCACGCTCCACGCTGTCGTTCGCTCGACGCCTGTCGGAGACATCTGCCAGCGGACGGGTTGACAGGCGCGAGACAAGTCGCTATTCTAAACCCGACTAATATAGTCGGGATTTGTGGCAGCTAGCCAAGTTCGATTATATGCCTCAGTGCCTCAGGCGCGCCTGCTGCTATCGAGCTGCTGGTGTCTGGGCCGCTCGTGGAGCGTGCCTGCTGTCGAGGGAGGGAGTGACAGCGTGTCGCTTGCCGGGCAGTGTCTGTTCAGGCGGATCACTCGCATCGTCGTTGTGACCAGCCTCATCTTGCTGCTCAGCTCGTGCGGGGCTGAGTCGGCGCCATCCGGCTCACCGGCCGATACTCCGGCATCCGTGCCATCGACGCCGACGGCCCCTGCTACTCCATCGCCGGTCGCCACCCCGGTAACCACCGTCGATGAGGAGACGCTCGAACTCGTCAGCGCGCTCGCGCAGATCTGGGGGCACCTGGAGGCGAGCGCGGCGAGTATCGAGGCCGGGGATTGGTCCTATGCCGAAGCCCATGCTGGCCATCCGGTCGCCGAGTATTGGGAGCAGGTCGAGGGCCCGCTCACCGAGCAGGGACTCGCGCAGCCATTGCGCGAGGCGCTGGATCGCTACCTGCACGCAGTCGAGCGCCAGGCCAGCGACTACCAGCAGGCTCACCAGGCCGCGGTCTCCCAGACTCGCGAGGCGCTGGAAGCCGTCGCCGGCGAGAGCTGGAACGATCCCGCTTTCCGGGCAGAGCTCATCCGCCATCTCCTCGAGTCCGTCGAGCACGAGTACAGCGAGGCCGTTCAGGATGGACAACTCGCCGAGCTCGTCGAGTACCAGGATGCCTGGGGATTCTTCACCGTGGCCCGGCAGCTCTATCCGGACATCGCGCAGCAGGTGCAGGCCGGTTCGAGCGAGGCAGCCGAGGAAATCGAGCACGAGCTGGCCGAACTCGATCGTGTCTTTGGCTCCTTCATCGTCCAACCCGGCCAGGCGCCGGCCTCACCCGAGGAGGTCAACGAAGCGGTCGGCGAGGTGCGGGCCGAGCTGGCCAAGGCGCTCCAGCTCGCGACCACTGAGCCGAAGGGCCCGGCCGAGACGATCGCTGAGATCAAGGCGATGATGCAGCAGGCGCTCGATGCCTACGCCCGTGGCGAGCAGGACGAGGCCTACGACCTGGCAGCGGACGCCTATCTGGAAGGCTTCGAGAAGATCGAGGGCGACCTGATCCAGCGAGGCGAGCGGGAGTTCGTCGAAGAGGTGGAGATCCAGTTCAAGGAGCTCCGTGACGGGTTCCGCCAAGGACGGCCGCAGGAGGAGCTCCAGGCGCTCGTCGACGAGATCAGCGGCAAGCTCGACCACGCGCTGGAGGTTCTGCAATGACGATCGCTGGCCTCGAACCCTGCACGC
>BEIC01000119.1 GCA_002898875.1 bacterium HR26 | reverse complement strand
CGATGAGGCGATCGAGTCCTACCGGGCGCAGGGATTTCAGGTCGTCATCGGTGGTGAGCATCCCGGCGGGACGCACAACGCGCTGGTCGGCTTCTCCGACGGCGCCTACCTGGAGCTGCTGGCCTTTCGCGAGCCGGAGCGCCCGCATACCCACCGCTGGTACCGCTTGCTGGCCTCCGGGCCAGGTCTCATCGACTTCTGCCTGGCGAGCGATGACCTGCCAGGTGAGATCGATCGGCTGCGAAGCCGCGGCCTGCC
The DNA here is from genome assembly GCA_002898875.1 of bacterium HR26. Taxonomy (GTDB): domain Bacteria; phylum Chloroflexota; class Chloroflexia; order Thermomicrobiales; family Thermomicrobiaceae; genus Thermalbibacter. Next base: position 7,815 of record BEIC01000119.1, on the reverse strand, counting down.
GTACCAGGGACCGGGCGATGGCAGCCGCCGGCGGCCGGATGGGCAGCTCGTCCAATGGCGCAGCGCGACGCCGGCCGACGAGCGAACCGGTGCGCTCCCCTTCTTGATCCAGGACGTGACGCCGCGCGAGCTGCGCGTCCCTGGAGGAGAACAAGCGCGGCACCCGCGGCGCGTGGTGGGGCTGGCGGCGGTCATGGTCGCCGTCAGCAATCTGGAGTCGGCGATAGCCGAGTACCGGGCGCTCCTCGGCACGAGGGAGCTGGAGCGTGGCGAGGACGTGGAGCTCCAGGTAACGACGGCGACCTTTCTGCTCGGTCCGCACCGGATCGTCCTCGCCCAGCCATCAGGTTCCGATAGCCCGGCAGCGCGCCGGATCCGGCTCCGCGGCGACGGTCCGCTCCAGGTAGCCCTGCTGGTCGAGGGGCTGGCTGAGCCGCGCCGCTTGGAGATCGACGGCGCTCGCTTCGTCCTCCTGCCGGCCTGAGGGGCCATCGCGTCCTCCTCTAGCCCGGTTAAACTCTGCCTCACTGATTGTTAAGCTGCCTGCCCCTGCTGCGGCCACCAGCGCCTGTATTGGGCACCCCACGCGAGCGCTGGCTCGCGACTGGGCCGCTCGCTCATGTTCGTCCACCACCTGCGCAACGATGACACCACCGAAAAGATCTTGACAGGTTAGGTTCTGCATGCTATGGTATAACCGGTTCTTGCCTTGTAGCCGGTTAGAAATTTGCTGGCCGTCGGATCGAAAGGGTGGCCGGGACGCGACGGGTTCGCGCTGGTCGGAAAGGGCAGATACGGTGCAGGATAGCATCACCAAGGCTGAGCTGATCGAGAAGATGCGCGCGGCCCGCGCCGAGTGGGAGGCGCTGCTGGCCCAGATCGGCCCGGAGCGCTTGAGCGAGCCGGGAGTCACCGGCGACTGGTCGGTCAAGGACATCGTGGCGCACATCGGCTTCTGGGAGCGCAGCGTGCTCGATGGGCTGCGCACCGGCGAGCGCGGTCTCCAGGGCGAGGTCGACGAGATCAACGAGCGCGTCTTCCACGCCAACCGCGACCGCCCGCTGGATGAGGTGCTGGCTGAGGAGCGAGAGATCTACCGGCAGTTGCTCGAGGCGATCGAGGCGCTGCCGGAGGACGCGCTGGCGGCGCCGGACCGGCTCGCCTGGACCGGTGGTCGCCCGGTTTGGGTGTTGGTCGCGGGAAACACGTACTGGCACTACCCGGAGCACGCGGAGTCGATCCGTGCCTGGCTCGCTCGAAAGTAGCGCGGCCATGCAGAGCCTGCTCGACGCGCTGCTGGCGCTCCATCCATCCATCCGCTACGCCGCAGTCTACCGAGACGGCGCCCTGGCGTCCGCGACCAGGCCAGGCATCGCTGGCGCCAGCAGCGCTGAGTCCGACATCTACGAAGAGCTGCTCGTCAACCCGGCGATCCTGACGCTGGCCACCCAGCGGGGAAACATCGACTGCGGCGGACTCGAATTCGTGTTGATCCGCTATGGGAATTTCTATCAACTCGTCGCCCCGCACCCCGGTGGTCACGTCTCCGTCGCCATCGAGCCGGTCCGTGATCCGGTTCCGGTCGTCGAGATGATCCTGGCACTGCTCGGCGGCGATCTCGCTTGGCCGGCTGAGCCGTGAGGAGAACGGGAAGGCCGGGTGAGAGAGGATGCTGATCCTCCCCGCTCGATGGGAGGCCCGGGCCGTGCCCGGGCGGCCCAACCGCAATCCCTTGCCGGCGCTCGCGGCGGGGGTTGCAACGGTCGTCCTGCTGCGGCGAATCCTGGTACCCTGATCGGAGATGACCGGCGGGCAGGGACCACAACATGCCAGTGACTGTTTCCGATGGCGTATCGAAGCTCGACGTCCGGCCGGTAACGGCCGAGCGCTGGGCAGATCTCGAGCGGCTGTTCGGCCCACGCGGGGCCTATAGCGGGTGCTGGTGCACCTGGTGGCGGCTGAGCCGCTCCGAGTTCTCCCGCTACTCCGCCGCGGAGCGGAAGCAGGTCCTGCAGGGGATCGTGGCTTCCGGCCAGGTGCCGGGCATCCTCGCCTACCTCGACGAGCGGCCCGTCGCCTGGTGCTCTATCGGCCCACGGGAATCGTACCCTGCGCTCGAGCGATCCCGGATACTGGCGCGCGTGGATAACCAGCCAGTCTGGTCGATCGTCTGCTTCTTCGTGGCGCGAGAATACCGGCGACGAGGGCTGCTCGTGTCCCTGATCCAGTCGGCTGTCGAGTATGCGGCGCAGCAGGACGCGCGCATCGTCGAGGCCTATCCGGTCGATCCTCGCGGCCAGGCGGTGGAAGCCGCCCGGAGCTTCACCGGGCTGGCTTCGGCGTTCGAGCGGGCCGGCTTCGTCGAGGTGGCTCGGCGCTCGGATCGCCGCCCGATCATGCGCTACGTCATCGCCCCGGTCCCCTGACATCTCTTCGGCGGATCGCTGCGGCCCGGGCGCGGGGCCCAGTATCTTTCCTCCCCTGACGGATAGCGAATAATGCCCCGCCCTCTCGATCCAGTGCCGGCTCCTGTCTACCGGGCAAGCCTGAGGCGTTAGAGTATGATGGGTGATCGGGTGTGAACGCCCGCGAGTAGGGGGCAGGCCGTGCGGGGACGGGTGGCGCTCGTCCACGACTACCTCAACCAGTACGGCGGGGCAGAGCGCGTGCTCGAGGCGCTCCACGAGCTCTTTCCCGACGCCCCGGTCTTCACCTCGATGTACGACCCCAGCGCCATGCCGCCTGCCTACCGCTCCTGGGACATCCGGACCTCGTTCATGCAGCGCCTGCCCGGCGTGCATCGCCACCACCAGATTTACCTGCCGCTCTACCCGCTTGCCTTCCGCCGGTTCCGGCTGGACGGCTACCGGGTCGTCCTCAGCTCCAGCAGCGCCTTCGCCAAGGGGGTACGCCCAGCGCCCGGCGCGCTGCACGTCTGCTACTGCCACAGCCCGATGCGCTTCGCCTGGAACTTCCGCCAGTATGCCGAGCGCGAGCAGATCAGCCCGCTGCTGCGCCGTGCGTTGCCTCCTCTCCTGGCCTGGCTGCGTCGCTGGGATGTGGCGACGGCGCAGCGGGTCGACGTCATCGTGGCCAATTCCACCGCGGTGGCGCAGCGAGTCCGGGCCTGGTGGGGACGCGAGGCGACAGTCATCTTCCCGCCGGTCGACGTCGAGCGGGCACGGCCGGCCCCGTCTGGGGAGATCGGCGACTATTTCCTGCTGGTCTCCCGGCTGGTGCCGTACAAGCGGATCGACCTGGCCATCGCTGCCTTCAACGCCCTTGGCCTCCCGCTCAAGATCGTCGGTGAGGGGCGCGACCGCGCGGCCCTGATGGCCCAGGCCGGGCCGACGATCGAGTTCCTGGGCCAGGTACCGGAGGACGAGAAGTTCCACCTCTACGCGCGCTGCCGAGCCGCGGTGTTCCCGGCCGAGGACGACTTCGGGATTGCCCAGGTCGAGGTGCAGGCCGCAGGCCGGCCGGCCATCGCGCTGGCTCGGGGCGGTGCGCTCGACACGGTAGTCGACGGGGTCACCGGCGTGCTCTTCCCGGATCAGACGGTAGAGTCGCTCATCGAGGCGGTGCGCCGCTTCGAGCGGCTACACTTCTCGACTGGCGAGATCCTGCGCCAGGCCCGGCGGTTCAGCCGTGCCCGGTTCAAGGCGGAGGTGTGGGAGCTGATCGAGCGGGAGCTCGAGGCTCGCCGGGCCGCGCCTGGCGCCCCGGTATCCGAAGAGGTGCAACGCGTATGGAGCTGAGGGCCTACCTGGCTATCCTCTGGCGGCGACGTTGGATCGCCCTGATCCTGCCGGCCCTGGTGCTGGCCGGCGTGGTGCTGCAAGCGATGCAGAGCCGGCCGAGCTACACGGCCACGGCCCGGCTCATCGTCACCCGCGTGCCGCAGGAAGCACCACCCGACGTCTTCCGCTACGACGAGTACTACCTCTACCTGACCAACGAGTACACGGTCGACGACTTCACCGAGGTCGTGCGCGGCAACGTCTTCGCCGCCGACGTCGCGCAGACGCTGGCGCAGACGACCGGCATGCAGATCTCGGCCGGTGAGGTTCAAGGCGCACTCAGCGTCGAGCGCCGCAACCGCGCCCTGACCATCCGGGCGACTTCCTTCGATCCCCAGCGTGCGGTCGCCATCGCCCAGGCAGCCGCTCAGACGCTGGAGGAGCGCGGGACGCAGTACTTCGGCTTCGACGACGCCTCGCGGCGCGCGATCATCTCGGTCATCGAGCAGCCGCTCGGGGCGGCGTCGGACACGAGGCGCCAGCAGATTCTCTGGGCGCTCCAGCTCGCCGTGGCGCTGGTCGGCGGCGTGCTGGTCGCGTTCCTGGTGGACTACCTCGCCGATACGCTCGACACGGCCGAGGCGGTACAGGACGCGCTCGGCCTGCCGGTGATCGGCGTCATCCCGGTGAGGAGGCAGTAGCTCCGTGCGGCCTGAGGAGTATCTGGCAATCCTGGCCCGGCGCTGGTGGATTCTCGTCCTGGCTGCGCTCGTCGCCGGGCTGGCCGCGTTCCTGTACAGCAATGCGCAGCCGCGCACGTACCAAGTCAGCGTTCGCCTGATGGCAGTTGCCCAGCCGCCGGACTACTGGCTGGACCTGTACGCCAAGAACCGGCTGGCCTCGTACCAGGACCTGATCCGGAGCTGGGACTTTGTCAGCCAGGCGCTCCAGCAAGCCGGTTTGGATATCGACCCCGGCCACGCGATAGGGACGCTCACCCTGGGCCGTAACCAGGATAGCAACCTGGTTCAGATCGTGGTGACCGACACCGATCCCCAGAGGGCGGCGGCGATCGCCAACGCGGTGGCCGACGCCTTTGTCGCTCGGTCGGCCGAGGAAAACCGGCAGATCCTCGAGCGCTTCACCGACCCGCGCGGCGAGCGGATTCAGGGGACGGTGGAGGTGGTCAAGCTGGAGTCGCCGGGGCCACCGGGGATGCCGATCGGCCCGCGGGTGAAGCTCAACAGCGCGGCGGGGCTCCTGCTGGGGCTGACCTTCGGCGTGGTACTGGCCTTCGGGGTCGAGTACTTCGACGACCGGCTCCGAAACGAGCGAGAGGTGCAGCGCTACCTGGCGCTGGCGACGATCGGCCAGATCGGGCACAATGCGCCGTCACGCCGTGGACGAAGGGGGAGCAGCATGCGGTCGGGGAACCCGGATAGCCGGCTCGCGGTCGTGGCTCAGCCGACCTCACCGGAAGCGGAGGCCTATCGCTCGCTGCGCGCGGCGATCGTCTTCGCGGGGGGCGACCGCTCGCTCCGCTCGGTGCTCGTGGCCGAGGCCAGTGCCGGGGGGGACAGTCCGGAGGTCGCCGCGAACGTCGCCGCGGCGCTGGCGCTGGCCGGCGACCGGGTCGCATTGGTGGATGCCAACCTGCGCGCGCCCCGGCTGCACAGCCTGCTGGGGCTACCCAACGACGCCGGGCTGGCTGGATGGCTGCTCAGCCACGATCCTGAGGCACCGCTACCGCTGGTGGCCACCGAATACGATCGGCTCCTCCTCGTCCCCGCCGGGAACCTGCCACCTGGGGGAGCCATGAACCCGGCCGACCTGCTCAGCCAGCCGCGGTTCGCCTCGTTCCTGGAACGCTTGTGCCGGGAGGTCACCTATATCGTGATTAACACGGCGCCGGTGCCCGACTACGGCGACGCCCTGGCGATCGCGCCGCGCGTCGACGGGGTCCTGCTGCTGGTGCGCAGCGGGCACACGCGGCGGACGGCGGCGCAGTCGGCGAAGCGGGCCTTCGAGCGGGTGGGTGCCCGGCTGCTGGGTGCGGTGTTGCTCCAGCGTTAAGCGGCGCCAGGATCGATCGCTGCTTGCTCGCGCTCGCGCCGTGAGCTTCAGCTCTCCTCGGTGATCTTGATCAGGCCGAGCCGGGACAGCTTCGCCAGTGCGGCATCGATCTCCGGCAGCGGATGGCCCGTCTCGACCAGCAGGTCGTGCGCGGTCGTCGCCCCGTTGATCAACGCTAGCAGAACGGCTCGCTCAACGCGGGTGAGCGTATCGAGGACTGCGGGGTTGGTCACCTCGTCGGCGAGCGCGATCACCTCGCGGCGCCCGCGAGAGGCGATCCACTCGTCGGCCCGGCGGATCGCGTTGAGGACGAGCGGCTCGAGCGGCGTCTCATCCAGGATCGTCTCGTCCGGCGCAGTCGGTGGCGTCTCTGAGATGAAGGCGAACGAGCCGATGGGCTTCACCAGGATCCGGAAGAGCGACTCCTCGAGCTGGGCCGCCAGCGCCAGCTTCACCTGCTGCCGGGTGACGAAGCCCAGCTCGATGAGCAGATCACCGAGCCGCACTGGCGCGGGGCTGACCATCTGGAGCGCCAGGGCCTGCTCCAGTTGCTCCTCGCTCACGTAGCCCTGCTCGACCAGCACACGGCCCAGGCGCAGTCGCCCATCACTGGCCGTGACTGCAGCGACCCGACCGCGGTCGAAGACCAGCGTGATCTCGTCGGACGACGTGCCCAGCGTCAGGCGGCCTGATTTGGCGGTCGAGGTGATCCCTTGGAGGATCGCATGGAGCGGGAAGTCCTCCAGATCACCATAGAACGGCATGGGGCACCTCGTTACACAACTTCAGGGTCGTGGCTCAACATCAACCTCTCCCTGGCAGCCGGTCGTGCGGAGCGCGGCCTCAACCCGGGCGCGGACCTCCTCCAGCGAAAGGTGGACCGTGGTTAGGCTGAAGTGCAGCTCCTCAGGGCTGATATCGCAGGCCTGCGCGGTGATGCAGAGCGGTGACTGGGCGAGCGCAGCGCGAAAGCGCGCAGCCGCCCGCAAGCTCCGCACCGGCTTGAGCGTGACGCGCCACCTGACAAGGTTCTCGATCTCCGAGTAGCGGAGCAACCGCTCCGGTGGCCGTACCTGGTCCAGCCCTTCACGAACCTCCAGGCTGGCCAGGTACTGGTGAAAGGCGTCTAGCTGCTCCTGAACCTCGCCGTCCCCGATGAAGTTCTGCTGCTCGGGGGCCGGTGGTTGGGCTGTCCGCTCGCTGTCGTGGTTCACGTTCGATCTCCAAACCAAGGGGTGGCAAGGGACCGGGCTTCGCAGGCAGAACTCCCTCAATGATGATACCTGTGTCCGTCCTCCGGATCGTCGAGCAGCCCCATACATACCCTGCCACTGGCTGGGGCGCCACGACGCTACGGCCAGATTCAGCCGCAGGGCGCTCACTGCGACAATGGCGAAAGGTACTATCTATGCCGGTACCTTCGGCCGGAGTGACGGTGAGAGCGAAGGAGGGCAGTAGCGTGAGACGGCTGGGCGAGCGAGCGCCCGGAAGCGGGCTCGGAGGCAGCCGTGCTTCGGATCTCTGCTGATCAGGCTCGGTGGTTCCGGCTCGCTCGCCATCATCTGGATCGCCGGGCACCTCGCGAGAAGCTGGTTGAGGTAGTGCGAGAGCTGGCCGGCGTCCAGGCGCAGGTGTTGAGCGCGGCCTACCTCAGCCTCTGGGCCCGGGTCGATGGGCTGTCGATTGCGCAGCTCGACGCGGCGCTGTATGCAGAGCGCACGCTGGTCAAGACCTGGGCCATGCGGGCGACCGTCCACCTGCTGGCCTCCCGGGAACTCCCCTGCTACACGCTCGGCTTGGGCGATGCCTGGCGCGTGCATGCGCAGTGGCTGGCACGCTCGAGCGGTATCGCCCCCGAGGCGATCGATGCGGTGGTAGACGCGATCGGGCGGGGGCTGGCGCGTGGACCCTCGACCCGCAAGGAGCTGGCCGAGCATGTGCGTCGCGAGCTGGGGGCCGAACTCGCCGCCGTGATTACGCCCGGCGGCGGGGTGATGAAGCA
>BEIC01000118.1 GCA_002898875.1 bacterium HR26 | reverse complement strand
ACGGCCGAGCGGCTGCCGCTCGGCCTGCAGATAGCCGGACGCCCCTGGGACGAGGCGACCGTGCTGCGGGCGGCCGCGGTGGTCGAGGAGGCTGGCCCCTGGCCGGGCGGGATCCCCTGAGGGGTCCGAGCCCGCCTGCGCCTTGACAGTGCCGGAAGCCGTCGCTTATGCTGAAGTCGCTATGGGCGCGAGGCGTGGCCAGTACCAGTGCACTGTGTGCATCAGCCACCACGTTCACTTTAGCCCGCCGGCGTTGCCGGTGGGGCACGCGGTGCTGGCCCGGTAAGCGTGTAGCCCTCAACCGGCGACGTCGGCGAGCAGAGGTGTATGCCTCTGCTCGTTTGTTTGCTCGATGAGCTCCCCCTGGCCTGGGGAGCGCGGCGGGGACAGTCGCAGCGAGCACCGATCGATGAGGGTACGGCCGCAGGGAGGTGACGGTCTTGAGCGGTGAGGTCGAGCGGATCAGGCAGCAGGCGCTGGCCGAGCTCCAGCAGGCCAGCTCGACGGCGGCGCTCGCCGAGTGGCACGGGCGCTATCTCGGCCGGCGCGGCGAGCTGACGCAGCTCATGCGCCGGATCAGCCAGGTGCCGCCGGAGGAGCGGCCGGCCTACGGGCAGGCGGTCAACGCGCTCAAAGAGGAACTCGCGGCCCGGTTCGAGCAGCGCGAGGCGGAGGTCAAGCGCAGTGAACTCAGCCAGCGGCTCGCAGCCGAGGCGGTCGATGTCACCCTGCCCGGCCGCGCGGCGGACGTAGGCGGGCTGCACCCGGTTACCCAGATGATCCGCGAAGTAACGACCATCTTCAACCACCTCGGCTTCCAGACGGTCGAGGGGCCGGAGGTGGAGTACGGCTACTACGCCTTCGACGCGCTGAATATCCCGCAGGACCATCCAGCGCGCGATGTCTGGGATACGATCTTCATCGTCTCCGACCAGAAGGAGATCGTGCTGCGCCCGCACACCTCGCCCATGCAGATCCGCACCATGGAGCGACGCCAGCCGCCGGTGCGCGTAGTGGTGCCCGGCCGCTGCTACCGCTTCGAGGCGGTGGACGCGACTCACGAGTGGCACTTCCACCAGATCGAGGGCCTGGCGGTCGACGAGCACATCACGATGGCCGACCTTAAGGGCACCCTAGCCGAGTTCGCTCGCCAGCTCTTCGGCCAGGAGCGCAAGGTGCGCTTCCGCTGCGACTACTTCCCGTTCGTCGAGCCGGGGGTCGACTTCGCGATCGACTGCATGTTCTGTCGCGGCGAGGGGTGCCGGGTCTGCAAGGGCACCGGGTGGATCGAGATCCTGGGCGCCGGCATGGTCCACCCGCAGGTGCTGCGCAACGTGGGCTACGATCCGGAGCGCTATACCGGCTGGGCCTTCGGCATGGGGGTCGAGCGGCTGGTGATGCTGAAGTACGGGGTGCCCGACATCCGGCTGTTCTACCAGGGCGATCTCCGCTTCCTGGCCCAGTTCAACCGGGCCCTCGCCTGAAGGTTACCTGAAGGGCAGGGGGACAAGGGAGTTCCCCCTGGAGATCTACACGCAGGACGCCGAGCAGTTCGTGAGAGGACGGCACGCGCGCGATGAAAGTACCGGTCAGGTGGCTCAAGGAGCTGGTTCCCACTGAGCTGAGCGCCCGCGAGATCGCCGAGCGGCTGACCCTGGCAGGCCTGGAGGTCGAGGCCATCACCGAGATCGGCTCGACCTGGGACAACATCTACGTCGGCGTCGTCGAGCGCATCGAGCCGCACCCGAACGCCGACCGGCTGGTGCTGGCGACGGTGGACGCTGGCACGCACCGGCTGACCGTGGTGACCGGCGCGCCCAACATCGCGCCGGGCCAGAAGGTGGCGCTGGCGCTCCCAGGAGCGACGCTCTACGACGGCCACAGCGTGGAGCCGAAGCTGATCACGCTCAAGCCCAGCACCATCCGTGGCGTCCGCTCCGAAGGCATGGTCTGCTCGGAGAAGGAGCTGGGGCTCTCCGACGAGCACGAGGGGATCATGGTCCTCCACGCCGACGCGCCGGTCGGGGTACCGCTGCGGGAGTACCTCGGCGATCAGGTGCTGGAGCTGGAAATTACGCCCAACCTGGTGCACGCCTTCTCGGTCGTTGGGGTGGCGCGCGAGCTGGGCGCGCTGATCGGGCAGCGCGTGCGCTACCCGGAGCGCGCGCCGCTGCCGGTCGGCGGGCCAGAGGGCCTGGTGACGATCGAGGCGCCGGATCTCTGCTACCGGTTCGTTGGCGTGGTCATCGAGGACGTGAAGGTCGGCCCCTCGCCCTGGTGGATGCAGCAGCGGCTGCAGGCCGCCGGCATGCGTCCGATCAACAACGTGGTGGACATCACGAACTACGTCATGCTGGAGTGGGGCCAGCCGCAGCACGCCTTCGACCGCGATCGCCTGCGCGAGGGGCGTATCGTCGTCCGCCGGGCGCGGCCGGGCGAGAAGATCGAGACGCTCGACGGGGTACTCCGCGAGCTCGACCCCGACACGCTGGTGATCGCCGACGCTGAGCGGCCGGTCGGCATCGCCGGGGTGATGGGTGGCCTGGAGAGCGAGATCACTGAGCAGACGCGCACGGTGCTGCTCGAGACCGCCAACTTCGAGATGCGCAGCATCCGCCGCACGGCGCGGGCGCAGCGGCTGCGCACCGAGGCCTCGGCACGTTTCGAGCGCGGCCTCGATCCCAACCTGGCCTGGGAGGGAGCCACCCGCGCCATCGCGCTCTTCCAGCAGCTCATCCCCGGATGTCGCGTGACCGCGGTCGTCGATATCTACCCGAACCCGCGCCTGCCTCGCCAGCTCTGCATGCCGCGGAGCGAGATCCCGCGCCTGCTCGGCGTCGACTTCCCCGACGAGCTGGTGCTGGAGGTCCTCGACCGGCTCGAGTTCCAGCCGGAGCTGCGCCAGGAAGACGGTCGAGCGGTCATCATCGTGCAGGTGCCAACCTACCGGAGCGACGTCACCATCGCGGCTGACCTGGTGGAGGAGGTCGCCCGTGTCATCGGCTACCACGAGCTGCCGGAAGCGCTGCCGCTCGGCCGCACCGTGCCGGTGGAGATCTCGCCGGAGCTCCGGCTGGTCCGAGCGGTCCAGGACACGCTGGTGGCCGCCGGCCTGACCGAGGTGATCACCTATCCGATGGTCGACGAGGCCGCGCTGCGCGCGCTGCTGCCCGGAGCTGCCACCTTTCCGGATCGCTACGGCCTCTACCCGCGCCCGGAGCGCGAACTGGTGCGCGCCGTCAACCCGATCCGGCCCGAGTGGGCCATCATGCGCCCGTCGCTGCTGCCGTCGCTGCTCCGCAGCGCCGCGGAGAACCTGAAGTTCAACCGCGCAGTGGCCATCTTCGAGACCGGCAAGGTCTACCTCCCGCGCGGCCTGGATGAGCTGCCCGACGAGCGGCGCACGCTCGGCTGCCTGCTGGCCGGCGCCCGCCACCTGCGCGACCTCTACCACGAGGAGCGGCCGGTCGATTACTTCGATCTCAAAGGCGTGCTCGAGACGTTGCTGCCGCGGATCGGCGCGCCTGACCTGCGCTTCCGCCCGCTCACCCACCCCAGCCTGCACCCGGGCCGGGCGGCCGAGGTGCTGGTCAAGGGACAGCCGGTCGGCATCCTCGGCGAGGTGCATCCTGAAGTCGTCGAGGCGTTCGAGATCGATCCGGACCTTCGCGTCGTCTTCGCCGAGATCGACCTACAGCGGCTCCTGGAGGTCGGCCTGGAGCCGCCGAGGCTGCGGCCTGTCTCGCGCTATCAGCCGATCGATCAGGACTTCGCGGTCGTGGTGGACGAGGCGACGCCGGCCACCGAGGTCGCCGACGCGATCATGGCCGGCGCCGGAGCACTGGCCGTCTCCGTCCGGCTGTTCGATATCTACCGTGGGCCGGCCATCCCGGCGGGCAAGAAGAGCCTGGCGTTCCGCGTGACCTTCTCGGCGCCTGACCGCCCGCTCTCCGACGAGGAGTTGGCCCGCCTGCGCGAGCGCATCGAAGGGCACCTGCGGCGGCGGGTGAAGGGAGAGCTTCGCCGGTGACCGAGGCGAGCGCGGTTCCTTCCCAGCGCGAAGCGGCCGCACCGGTCGAGCGGCTGCGCGGTATGCAGGACGTCGGCCCGGAGGCGTACCGCGCCCGGCGGCAGGTGCTCGAGCGCCTGCTCGAGGTGCTGGGGCGCCACGGCTACCAGCTCATCGAGACGCCGGTGCTGGAACCGACGGAGCTGTTCCTGCGCAAGTCCGGGGCCGAGCGCATCGCGCAGATGTACGCCGTCACCTACCGGAACCGCGAGATCGCGCTGCGCCCGGAGCACACCGCTTCGGTGCTCCGCTATTACGTCGAGTCGCTGCAGAACGAGCCGCTGCCGCTGCGGCTGGCCTATACCGGGCCGGTCTTCCGCTACGAGCGGCCGCAGGCTGGGCGCAGCCGGCAGTTCACCGAGGTCGGCTGCGAGCTGCTCGGCGCTCCCGGACCGGCCGGCGATGCCGAAGTGATCCATCTGGCCGCCGAGGTGCTGGACGCGGTCGGGATCCGACCGCGCATCGTGGTCGGCCACGTCGGCATCGTGCTCGACTTCCTGAGCCGGCTCCCGCTCCGGCAGCGGGTGCGCGACTGGCTGCTCTGGAGCATGGAGCGACTGCGCAAGGGCCAGCCGGTCGATCTGGAGCCAGAGCTGGCCGGCCTCACCGGCAGCGGGCGGCTGGCCGGTCTCTACCAGGAGCTGGGCGCCTCGCTGCGCGACGTCTCCGGCGAGCAGCTCGAGCGCTGGGTGCTGGCGATCCTCCAGGAGACCGGCGTGCAGATGGCCGGCGGTTCGCGCACGCCCGAGGAGATCGTCAGCGGCGTCCTGGCCAAGTTGAATCGCTCGCACGACACGGACGACGTCCGGCGGTCGTTCGCCTTCGTCCGCGACCTGGCCGCCATCCACGGCCCGCCGGACGTGGCGATCCCGGCGCTGCGGGCGCTCATCGAGCGGCACGAACTGGATCCGTCGCCGATCACCCAACTAGAGACCGTGCTCGACCTGCTGGCCGCCTACGGGCTCGAGCGCGACCGGATCGAGCTGAGCCCGGGGATGGCGCGCGGGCTGCACTACTACACCGGCATCCTCTTCGAGGTCTACGCCGCAGATCAGCCCTCGCTCCAGCTCTGCGGCGGCGGCCGCTACGACGACCTGGCGCAGGTGCTCGGGGCACGCGCGCCGCTGCCGGCCTGCGGCTTCTCCTGCGGGCTGGAGCGGATCGCCGAGGCAGCCATCCTGCCGGCACCGGCAGCGCCCGAGGTCACGCTGGTCGCGCCGGCCGCGCCGGAGGCGCTGGCGCGGGCGGCTGAAGTCGCCGAGTCGCTGCGCGCGGCCGGCGAGGTCGTCGAGTTGGATGTCCGGAACCGCTCTGCCGGTGCCAACCGTCGCTACGCCCGCCGCCGGAGGATCCATCGCCTGGTGCTGGTCTACCCGGACGGTGAGGTGCAGACCGAGACCATCTCCGGCAAGGGAAACGACCGTGAGTGAGCCGCTACGACTCGCCATCTCGTCCAAGGGCTCCTACGAGGAGGAGACGCTCCGCTTTCTGGAGTCGGCCGGGCTCGGTATCTGGCGACCCAACCCGCGCCAGTACGTCGGCAGGGTCAGCGGGCTTCCAGGCGTCGAGGTGCTGTTCCAGCGCACGGCCGACATCGTCCACAAAGTCGCCGACGGCAGCGCCGACCTCGGTATCACTGGCTACGACCTGGTCGCCGAGCATGCCGGCGACGACCCGAACGTGATCGTCGTGATCGACGACCTGGGGTTCCGGCGCTGCGAGCTGGTGCTGGCCGTGCCTGAAGGATGGCTCGACATCGCCACGATGGCCGACCTGGCCGATCTCTCCATCGACTTCAAGCGCTCCGGCCGCTCGCTGCGCGTCGCCACCAAGTTCCCGAACTTGACGCGCGACTTCCTCTACCGCCACGGGGTGAACTACTTCACGCTGGTCGACTCGCACGGCGCGCTCGAGGTGGCACCGGCCCTCGGCCACGCCGATATCATCGCCGACCTGACCGAAACCGGTGTGACGCTGCGCGAGAACCGCCTGCGCGTCCTCGAGGGCGGGGTAATTCTGCGTGCCCAGGCCTGCCTGATCGCCTCGCGTCAGGGGTTACGCGCGGCGCCTGGCAAGCTGGAGCGCGCCCGGGCCATCGTCGAGCTGATCGAAGCCCGGCTGCGCACCCGGCGCTATCGCGTGGTCACCGCCAACGTCCGGGGAGCGAGCGAGGAGGACGTCGCCCGCCACGTGACGGCGCAGGTCGCCACCGCCGGCGAGCGGGGACCGACCATCGCCCGGGTCTACCCGAAGGCCGGCGACTCCGGCGGTGGCTGGTACGAGGTCACCATCATCGTGCCCAGCGACCTGCTCCTGGCGGCGGTCGATCACCTGCGCCGGGCCGGCAGCAGCGGCATCACTGTCTCCTCGCCGGACTACGTGTTCGATAGCTGCTCGGAGGCGTTCGAGCGCCTGTACGCAGCGCTCCGGGAGGAAGCATGAGCCAGGGGACTCCCGTCCGCGTCTTCGAGGACCTCGAGCAGGCGCGAGCGTTCCTGCTGCGCAGCCGGCGGCTCGAGCAGGTGGAGCTGCCGCCGGTCGTGCGGCAGAAGGTGCGCGAGGTCTTCGGCGCGGACCTGACCGCCGTGGAGGTGGTCCAGCGGATCGTCGAGGATGTCCGGAGGCACGGCGACGCCGCATTGCACCGCTACAGCCGGGCGATCGAGGGCCTCGAGCTCGCCGGCTTCGCCGTCACGGAGGAGGAGTTCGCCCGCGCGCGGGCACAGGTGCCGGAGGAGGTACGCCAGGCGCTCGCGCTGGCCCGCGACCGCATCGAGTCGTTCCACCGGCGCCATCTCCGCCAGTCGTGGCTCCACTTCGAGCCGGCGGGCGGCTTCGGGCAGCTCGTCCGGCCGCTGGAGCGGGTCGGCGTCTATGCCCCGGCTGGGCGTGCGCCGTACCCGTCGTCCCTCCTGATGTCGGCCGTCCCGGCGCGGGTAGCCGGCGTCGAGGAGATCGTCGCCTGCGCCCCACCCTCACCGGACGGCAGTGTCTCGCCGGTGATCCTGGTCGCCGCCGAGCTGGCGGGGATCGACCGGGTGTTCAAGGTCGGCGGGGCCCAGGCGATCGCGGCCATGGCCTACGGCACCGAGACCATCCCGCGCGTGGACAAGATCGTTGGGCCAGGCAACATCTTCGTCGTGCTGGCCAAGCGCCTGGTCTACGGCGACGTGGACATCGACCAGTTGCCCGGCCCCACCGAGACGCTGCTCATCGCCGACGCCAGCGCCGACCCCGCGCTCTGCGCCGCCGACATGCTGGCGCAGGCCGAGCACGACCCGCTGGCCAGCGCCGTCCTGCTCACCACGGACGCCAGGCTGGCCCGGGAGGTCGTCGCGCAGCTCGAGCGGCAGCTCGCCCACCTCGAGCGGGCGGGCATCGCGGCCGAGTCGCTGGCGACCAACGGCGCCATCGCCGTGGTGCCCGACCTGGACACTGCCTTCGAGCTGGCCAACGCCTACGCGCCTGAGCACCTCTGCCTGCTGATCGCGGAGCCCTGGGCCTACCTCGACCGCGTGCGGCACGCCGGTGGGGTCTTCGTCGGCGAGAGCTCGCCCGAAGTCATCGGCGACTATACGGCCGGCCCCAGCCATGTGATGCCGACCGGCCAGACGGCCCGCTTCTCCTCGCCCATCAACGTGGACACGTTCGTGAAGGTCATCAGCGTGGTGGCCGTGAATCCACAGGGGCTGGAGGCGCTCGGGCCGCCGGCCGCGACGCTCGCCCGCGCCGAGGGCCTCACCGCGCACGCGGCCGCCATCGAGCAGCGGCTGGAGCGCCGCCGGCCGGCCTAGGCCCGTCTAGCGCAGGTAGAGCGCCGGGTCCTGGTACACGCCGTTCTTCACGATCATGAAGTGGACGTGTGGCCCGGTGGAGTAGCCGGTGCTCCCCATCGGCCCGATGTACTGCCCCTGGTTCACCCACTGCCCCACCCGCACCGGCGGCGGCTCTGCCATGTGCCCGTACCAGGTCACGTAGCCGTTCCCGTGGTCGATCGCCACCGCATAGCCCAG
>BEIC01000117.1 GCA_002898875.1 bacterium HR26 | reverse complement strand
ATCGGCCCATCCGGGCGCGGCCAGGGCTCGAGGTCGGGCGCGGTCACGTCCGGTGCGCCCGGCAGCCGCATGTTCCAGACGAAGCGGTTGATGCCGGGCCGGGCTGGCAGCCCGTCGGCCTCACTCGTGTACGCGCGGAGCGCGTTACCCTGTTGATCCAGGATCGTGAGGGTAGCGCCCTCTTCCAGTCCCGCTGGCAAGTAGTAGTGGACGATGACCCCCTGCGGCGGGTTCTCGCCAGCATCCAGATAGCGATAGGTCATCGAGCCGTCCGGCTTGCGCTCGGGCAGGATGGAGACTACGCTGGTGTCGACCCGGGCGTAGTTGACCATCCCCAGGATCGGCTCGCGGTAGGGCCGGGCGCTGTCCATGCGCATGCGCATCGTCGGCCGCGGCCGGAACAGGTAGGGTTGGGAATCGTCCAGCGGCTCGTCGAGCTGGTAGAAGGGGGTCAGGTCGTCGAGGATCCAGAAGCTCCGCCCGTGGGTGGCGACGACCATCTCGACGCCTTTGATGACGAGGTCGTAGATCGGCACCACCGGCAGGTTACCGCCGAGCCGGTGCCAGTTGGCGCCGTCGTCGAAGGAGATGTAGAGCCCGGTCTCGGTCCCGGCGTAGAGCAGCCCGCGGCGGTTGGGATCTTCGCGGATTACCCGGGTGAACTCGCCCTCCGGGATCCCGTTGGTGATCTTGGTCCAGGTGCGGCCGTAGTCGGCCGTCTTGTAGAGGTAGGGGCGGAAGTCGTCCAGCTTGTAGCGGGTGGCGGCCAGGTAGCAGGTGGCGGGGTCGTGCGGGGAGGGCTCGACGATGCTGACCAGCGTCCACTCGGGGAGATCGGGCGGGGTGACGTTGCGCCAGGTGCGCCCGCCGTCCTCTGAGACGTGGACCAGGCCGTCGTCGGTACCGGCCCAGAGGAGACCAGGACGGAGCGGCGATTCGGCCAGCGCGAAGATGGTGCAGTAGACCTCGGCGCCGGTGTTGTCGCGCGTGATCGGCCCGCCGGAGGGCTTGAGCTTCTCGGGGTCGTTGCGGGTGAGGTCGGGGCTGATCACCTCCCAGGTGGTGCCCAGATCCGTCGAGCGGAAGACGTGGTTGCCGGCGACGTAGAGGACGTTGGGGTCGTGCTTCGAGAAGAAGATCGGGAAGGTCCACCCGATCCGGTACTTGAGGCTCTCGGCGCCGACGCCCCAGCCGTAGAGCTCCGGCCAGATGGTGATGTCGCGCACCTGCTTCGTCCGGTGGTCGTAGAGAGTGAGCCGGTCGTTGAAGACGCGTCGGCCGGCCGGCCCCGAGCCGACCACGATGTTGGGATCGTCCGGCTTGACGGCGATGTAGCCGCTCTCGCCGCCGCCCGGCGCATACCAGTCGCGCTCGTGGATCGCCCCATCGACCGAGCGGCTCGGCACGCTGATCGCGGTGTTGTCCTGCTGCGAGCCGTAGACACGGTAGGGAACCTGGTCGTCGGTGATGACGTGGTAGAGCTGGGCCGTCGGCTGGTTATAGATCGAGGACCAGCTCGCGCCGCCGTTGAAGGTGACGCAGGCGCCGCCGTCGTTCCCCTCGATCATCCGGAGCGGGTTGTTGGGGTCGATCCAGAGCGCATGGTCGTCGCCGTGGGGGGTGGGCACGCGGTGGAAGGTCGCCCCGCCGTCGATCGACTTCCAGAGGCTGTAGTTCTGGACCCAGACCGTGTCCGGATCTTTTGGATCGGCGGTGATGTGCATGTAGTACCAGGGGCGGGTACGGAGCAGCGATTGCTCGCTGAGGCGGACCCAGGTCTCGCCGTAGTCATCGGAGCGGAACACGGCGCCGTCCTCGGCCTCGATCAGTGCCCAGACGCGGCCGGGCTTGGCCGGCGAGACCGCGACGCCGATCTTGCCCAGGAGCCCGGCAGGCAGGCCAGGCTTGCGGGAGATCTCCTCCCAGGTGTCACCGCCGTCGAAGGAACGCCAGAGCCCGCACTCCTCGCCGCCGCTCACCAGCGCCCAGGGGTAGCGCTGCACCTGCCAGACCGCCGCGAAGAGGATGCGCGGGTTGTTGCGATCCATCGCGA
Source organism: bacterium HR26 (assembly GCA_002898875.1). GTDB lineage: Bacteria > Chloroflexota > Chloroflexia > Thermomicrobiales > Thermomicrobiaceae > Thermalbibacter. The sequence goes on along the minus strand of BEIC01000117.1, from coordinate 6,046 downwards.
TGTCGTGGCAGCCGGCGTGCGGGCTCTTGTAGAGCACCTTCTGCCAGGTCTTGCCGCCATCGGTCGAGCGGAAGACGCCGCGCTCCTCGTTGGGCCCGAAGGCATGGCCGAGCGCCGCCACGTAGACGATGTCCGGGTTGCGCGGGTGGATCACGATCTTGCCGATGTGGCGGGTGTCGGAGAGCCCGCAGTGGACCCAGGTACGGCCGGCATCCGTGGACTTGTAGACGCCATCGCCGTGGGAGACGTTGTTGCGGATGCAGGCCTCGCCGGTGCCGACATAGATGACGTTGGGGTCGGATTCCGACACCGCGATGGCACCGACAGCGGCGGTGCGGAAGAAGCCGTCGGAGACGTTGCGCCAGGTCACCCCGCCGTCGGTCGTCTTCCAGACCCCGCCAGCGCAGGCGCCGAAGTAGAAGGTCATCGGGTCCGAGACGTCACCGGCGACGGCGACCACCCGCCCGCCGCGGTGCGGGCCGATGCAGCGCCACTCCAGCGACGAGAGCAAGCTTTCGGTGATCTTCCCGCCCGGTCGCGTCACAGCATCCCCCCTTCCTAGAGCCATCCGGCTATGCAGCGCAGCAGAGCCAGATACCCCCACAGCGCTGCGCCACGAGCGCTTCCTTCCGGTTCGATTCGAAGAGCGATGCGCTAGCCCTGCTCCAGCCAGGTCCGATGGACGTTATAGAGCGTATCGCTGTACACCGGCTTCACCACCAAGTCCTTCACCTCCGGCCGCACCCCCACCAGGAAATCCCAGTGGATGAGCCAGGAGATGAGCTGGTATTCCTGGATCAGGAGCTGGATCTCCTTCCACAGATCGACGCGCTTCTGCGGGTCGAGCTCCTGGTTCATCTGCCGGTAGATCTCCCGGACACGGTTGGCGACTTCGACGAGCTCGCCCTCCGTCACCTTGCCGAGCTGGTTCACGTTCCAGTAAGCATCAGGATCGATGGTTGCGCCCACGAGATCCTTCGCGTTGGCGTTCTGAGCATGGAAGGTGACGTGCCACCACTCACCGGCGCGGAACTCGTCGAGGTAGGCACCCCACTCGAGCGTGCGCAACTCAGTCTCGATGCCAATCTTCTCGACGGCCTGCTGGATGATCTGGTTCATGAGGCCGTAGCTGACTCCCCGCTCGAGCTGCGTCGAGAGGATGTTCACCTTGAGCCGCTCGCCGTTCCGGACGCGCACGCCGTCTGGCCCGACCACCCAGCCGGCCTCGTCCAGGATGCGCTTCGCCTGCTCTGGGTCGTACGGGTCGATGGGGATGTCCTCGTGATAGCGAGGCCAACCCTTAGGCGAGCCCCCGCGGCTCACCTGCCCGTAGCCCAGCAGCACTTCACGGACGATCGCCTCGCGATCGACCGAGAGTGCGATAGCCCGGCGCACCGCCAGCTCCCGGGTCGGCCCCTTCGCCAGGTTGTAGCTGATCCACGATGCCGTCGGGACGGGCTGATTGATCACTGTGATCCCGGCACTCTGCAGCCGGCTCACGTCCTTCGCTTGTACCGAAAAGCTCACATGGACATTCCCTGCTTCCAGCTCGACCATCTGGACGTTCTGCTCGGGGATGATCCGAACCCGGAGACTGTCGAGGTACGGCTTCCCGCCCCAGTAGTTGTCGTTGCGAACCATCAGCAGGTGGCTGTCCTGCACGAACTCCTGGAACTTGAAGGGACCGGTACCCACCGGTCGCTGGGCGAAGTCCTGACCGAGCTTCTGAGCGGCAGAGGGGCTGATCATGTGACCGGAACCGAAGGCAAGAAGCTCGCGCGGGAAGAGGACGAACAGCTCCTTCAAGGTGATGCGCACGGTGTACTCGTCTACTACGTCGATGCTCTCGACGTATCGCTTGAAGTCGTCGATATACCGCGTGTTGGTCTGGTCATCCCACTGGCGCTCGAGGTTGAACTTCACCGCCTCCGCGTTGAATGGGGTGTCATCGTGGAAGGTGACGTCCTTGCGAAGATGGAGCGTATACTCCATCCCATCCTCGGTCACCTCCCACTGCTCCGCGAGCCACGGCTCGAGGTCAAGATCCTGGTTGACCTTGATCAGCGGATCGTACATATAGAACATCGCCCGCGAGCTACCGACGTCGCGAACGAAGTGCGGGTCGAGCGAGACCGGGTTCTGCTCGTTCGCGATGACCAGCTCGCCGCCATAGCGCGCGGCCTCCGTCGCCGCAGGTGTCTCAGCAGCCGCTGGCGAGGCTGGGGCTGGCGTGGTCGCGGGGCCAGACGGCGCCGTCGTCGCGGTCGGCTCCTCACCGGCGCCGCGGCAGGCCCCGATCAGCGGGGACATCAAACCTGTACCGACCGCGGCCATCGACAGGCCCAACAGGCGCCGCCGGTTGAACCGTCGCCTCAAGGGGAGCACAGGCGTTTGCGAAGACCGCTCGGCGACCAGGGAACTCATTATCTTCTCAGCCATCTTCTTCCTCCTCAGTCTTAGTGTGCAGCCGCCCTAACCACGGCACAGTTCCCAGATACGCGCTGCGCTCAGACTGTCTCTCCTCCTTCCTCACGATGAAGCTGTCCAGACGTTCAGGCGCGGATCGAGTGCATCACGCAGAGCGTCGCCGATGAAGTTCAGAGAGAGCACGGTGAGGAAGATGGCCAAGCCCGGGAAGAACGTCGCATTGGGCGCTTCGCGGATGTACTGGCGGCTGGCTCCGATCATGGCGCCCCATTCAGGCGTTGGCGGCTGAACGCCGAGGCCGAGGAAGCTCAATCCGGCAGCGACCAGGATTGCCGTCGCGACCGACAAGGTGCCATAGACGATAATGGGTGACAGCGCGTTCGGCAGGAGGTGGCGCACCATGAGGCGCAGGTTGCCTGCGCCGCTGGATCTGGCCGCCTCGACGAAGTCTTGTTGCTTCAGCACGAGGACAGTGCCACGCATGATTCGGGCGATAGTAGGGGTGAACCAGATCGTCAACGCCACGATGATGTTGATCAGCCCCGGACCAAGGACGCTGACGATCAGGATGGCCATGAGCACGCCGGGGAACGAGAGCATGATGTCGATCAGGCGCATGGTCAGTTGGTCGACCCATCCTCCGAAGAAGCCAGAGAGCAGGCCGATCGAGACGCCGACGAGTAGGCCGCCCATCGACCCAGCGATCCCGATGAACAAGGAGTAGCGGGCACCATACACCGTCCGAGCAAAGACATCCCGTCCGAGCTCGTCGGTTCCGAACCAGTGCTGAGCGGTGGGCGGCTTCAGGCGAGCCAGAAGATCCTGCTCGTTGGGATCGTGCCGAGCCACGAGCGGCGCCAGGATCGCGACCAGGGCGACAACAAAGAGGAAAGCGATGCCCACGGTCGCCATGCGATTGCTCGCGAAGCGAGCTGCAGCCTGGCGCCACTCGGACCGCGGTGGTCGCATCGCGGCGAGCTCGATCGGTGTCACGCCTCGCTCGAGCGCGGAATCGCCTACCATCCGTCCCTCACCGTCATGACGTCACCGCATCCTCATACCGGTTGGCCACACCCTCTCCCCACCGCGTGCTAGCGGAAGCGAACCCTGGGATCGATATAGGCGTACAGCAAATCGGTAACGAGATTGATCAGCACGAAGCCGATAGCGATGAAGATGACCGTCCCCTGAACGACTGGAAAATCTCGGCCGTTGATGCCGGTGATGAGATACCGGCCGACACCAGGCCAGGCGAAGACCGTTTCAGTGACCACGGCACCGCTCAGCACCGCGCCGAACTGCAGGCCCAGCAGCGTGATAATCGGGATCAGCGCATTCTTGAGGACATGCCGGAGCACAACGACCCGTTCGGCCAGCCCTTTAGCGCGCGCAGTTCGCACGTAGTCCTGCACGATGACGTCGAGCACGCTCGAGCGTGCGAAGCGTGCCAGGATGGCGGCGCTCCCGGTGCCCAACGTGATCGCCGGCAAAATCGCGTGCCGAAATCCCTCCCAGGTCAAGATTGAACCGTTGAAGCCCGACGGCGGGAGCACCCCCCAGTAGAGACCCACGCCAAGCATCAGCAGAAGTCCGAACCAGAAGTTCGGGATCGACACACCGAACAGCGCGCCGAACATCGTCGCGTTGTCGATCCACGTTCCGCGCTTGACCGCAGAGATCACCCCGAGCGTCACCCCGAGCGTGGTCGAGACCATCATCGCCAGGATGCCGAGCTGGAGGGTATTCACGAACCGCTGGGGGAGCTCATCGATGATCCGCGCATTCGTGCGGAGCGACCGGCCGAGATCCAAGCGCGCGATGTTTCCGAGGTAGGTGAGGTACTGGACGTGCAATGGCTTGTCGAAGCCATAGCGCGCGCGAATAGCCGCTTCACGCTCCTCGCGTATACCGGCAGGCAAGTCTGGGGGGATCATGAGGGCGACCGGATCGCCAGGAGCGAGATGGATAGCGAAGAAGACGAGCGTCACCACCCCGATGACCGTCGGTATGGCCAGGAGAAGCCGCTTGACGAGATATTCCCCCATCTGCAGGTGGTCCTACTCTACTGGGCAGATCGGTCGTCGAACACTCGTGCCGATCACAGATATCATGACCGTTTCGGCGCCTGGCTGCCCGAGAACCGTGCGAACTGGCGTCGTCCACAGGCTCCATCATAGCGAGGTTAGCATACGATGTCAATCACTTTTGAATACAATTTTGCGATATATCGTATCCTAGTGACGATGGGTACGTAGCACCGGGGACGCTGTGCAACTTCGACTACCGCACACCGGCGTTGTACTGTTCGAGAAGGTGCAGCCGAGCGGGCCCCAAGCGCCCGCAGGCGACGGGAACAGCGGTCAACGTTCGAGTCGGAAATGGGTGCGTGACACTGTGGAGGTCAGTGCGACGCACCCGTGGAAACGGGGACGGCGGCAGGCGCTCACCGCCACGCGGCTATCGGCATCGAGACATTCACACGAAGCTGCGCATTCCTGGTAGAGTTTGATGCAGGGGTAGGCTGGAGGCAGGCGTATGAGAACGCGATCGGCGACCAAGACGACGAAGAAGGAACTACCGACCGACAAGAACGGCATGCTGGCCGAGACGGCCTATGCATTGATCAAGCGGAGCATCATCCGCTGCGAGCTCGAGCCCGGGCAGCCGATCACCGAGGAGCAGCTCGGCGCGCGCTTCGGCATCGGCCGGGCAGCCGCCCGCTCGGCGATCAAGCGGCTCTACCAGGAGCAGTTCATCCACCGCGTCACCCGCAACCGCTACATCATCGCACCGATCACGCTCAAGCACGTTAACGAGCTGTTCGAGCTCCGCCTGCTGCTGGAACCGCCCGCTGCCCGGCTCGCGGCGGGCAAGCTCGACGCCGAGACGCAGCGCCGCCTCCAGGAGCTCGCACGGGCCCGCTACCAGGTCGGTGACCGCAAGAGCGCCGAGGCCTTCCTCCGCGCCAACACCGAGTTCCACGCCCTCATCGCCCAGGCCTCCGGCAACTCGCTGCTCGCCAGCGTCATCCGGGGAATGCTCGACAAGGTGGAGCGCGTCCACCATATGAGCCACCTGCTTCGCGATCGCAGCGCCGAGGCGATCCACGAGCACCAGGAACTCCTCGACGCACTGATCGCCGGAGATGCTGACCAGGCGGAGCAGGTGATGATCCAGCAAATCCTGGCGGCCAAGCAGTTCGTCATCGAGGCGATGCTGGCGAGCTCGAGCTTGCAGACGGTCAACGTGGCATTGAGCTCGCCGCGGCCCGAGCCTGCGGAGTAAGCATCGTCCGGCTCGAGGGCATGCCCAGAGCCATCCGAACCTGATCGGATGAGTGAGCTGTCTCCTTCCATCTGCGTCGCCGTCTCATGCCCGCCAGGCGCTGTGCGAGGTCATTGAGGAAATGGCAGTCGACCCTGATCAGCAGGCGCTCGCTTGCGCTCGGACAGTCTCCGCGCCCGCGGTAAGGTCGTCTTCGATCGTCAGAACCGTCATCCGACGACCGGCAGCGCCAACTCGGCCGCCCCGGCGCCGATCTCATTCCGGCATCGTACACTGACAGGGTTCAACGCGAGCCCGCCGGCGGCTTGTGTTTAAGCAATCGGCAACCGAAAAG
>BEIC01000116.1 GCA_002898875.1 bacterium HR26 | reverse complement strand
ACCTGCTGGACGACCACGTTCCCAAGCTGTCCACCCTCGACCTGCTCGACGCGGCAGATGAAAATCGTCACAACCGCTCCCTGCGACTCCGGATGGAACCGAAACTCGCCCGCCGGCCCGGTAATCTGTACCTGCTTCAGCGCCTGGAGCAGGCCCTGCTTATCCTCGACCTGCCCATCGATGGTCTCGAGCGCTTGCAGGAGGACCAGCCCTCCGAGATAGCCGCTATAGTCGACCTTTCCGGGGAGACTGTTGTGCTTCGCCTGGAACGCTTCCACGAACGCCTGGTTCTCCGGGCTGTCGAAGAACGCCGTGTAGGCCAGACCGCCCACCAGATCCAGGGCAGCGTCGCCCATCTCCGAGAGCAGCGATTGATCGAGGTTCTCCCCGGACGGAACCAGCGGGATCTGGTCCTTGAGCCCGAACTCCTGGTACTGCACGATGAACCGGATCGCGTCGGTACTCGTGCCGTGGAAGGCATAGATGGCATCGACCTGGCCAACGAGCTGGCCGAGCCGCTGCAGGTAGGGGCCAAAGTCCTGCGTCCCAAAGGGAGCATACACTTCATCGACGATCTGCCCGCCAGCCTTCTCGAATGCGCTTCGGAACGCGGCGACGTGCTCGTGCCCCGCAGCGTAGTCGGCTGCCGTGACGGCCACTCGCTGGTATCCGAGGGTGTTGTATGCGTACGATGCCATCGGGGCATCCTGCTGGCCGTTGGTAATGGCGACGCGGAAGATGTACGGGCTCCGCATGGCCGGATCGCGCGTCAGGGCCTGCAGGCCAGCGTTGGTGACAATCGTGGGCAACTCGTTCTGCACGAGATAGTCTTTCAGCGCAGCAGCCTGGTTACTCAGGGTAATGCCAGCCAGCAGGTGCACGCGGTCGCGCTCGACGAGCTGCCGCGCCTTCGTGAGCGCTTGCTCGGGCTGGCTGGCGGAGTCTTCGACGAAGGTTTGAATCGTTCGCCCGGCGACCGTCATCCCCGCCTGCTCGAGAGCAAGCTGCAGCCCGCGGAGGTTACCCTCGCCGTTGGGAGCCGCTGGGCCCGACAGGTCGAGAAGAATACCCAGCCGGATCGGCTCAGCGGTGACCGTCGGCGTTGCGGCGGCTGGGGCAGTTGTGGGGGTCGTGGCACCCGCCGCACCGGTAGGCGTGGCCGCTGCCGTAGGAGTCGCAGCCGGCGCGCTTGTGGGCGTAGCCGCAGGGACTGCAGTCGGAGTCTGCTCCCCACGGCAGGCGCTCAACAGCACGCTCGTTGCGAGCCCCCCGCCGAAGACGCGAAGGATCGCGCGTCGACTGAACCGTCGTTCGAGCATCTTCATCGCCTCCTCACGTGCTCGTACCATCCCTGTCACAACTCCTCTCCATGCTCACCATAACACGCCCCAGGCGGACGATGCCGATCGACCTGCAGTTCACCCTCTTTCCCCGCAAATCAGATCCTCTGCCCAAAGCAGGGTTATCCCGAGCCGTCGAGGCGTTCTCCTATCGCCTGTGGGGTCTTACGCACGAAAAGCTTCGGGTCGAAGAGCGCCAAGACACACGTCCGGCATCCTGTATAAAGGATGTGCCCCAATAGGCGGGCCGGCATACGGTACGAGAGCTGCCCTGCCCAATTCCCTCCCGCCTACCTGCACTACCTCCAGGGTATTGGCGAACATCGACGTGAGCAAGTAGTCCGTTCAACATAGATGAACAATTTCTGCTCTCGAGTGAAAGCGCTCAACCGGAGCGCCGCTGCCCGCTATAGAGCGGACTTGGAGAACCGGCGGGTCGCTCCGCCACCGGCTGCAAACGACAAGGGCACTCTGCTCAGAGCCCTCATGCGGCTGAAGCCAGTGTGATCCGCGCAAAACCGCCGATAGATCGTACAGAGGCCGTCGTGCCCCAGCCTTCGCGCCAGATGATGAAGGGCCAATTTCGTCCCCGGACGAGGTCCTCAGGACGCCGCCGCCGGTGCGGGGAAGACCGAGAACGTGATCTCCTGAGCGGTGATGAACTCGAGCAGGGCAGGCGTGCCGTCCTCGACCTGGCGAATCGCTCGCCGGATCGCCGGAACGATCTCGCCGGGCTCGGTCACCCGCTCGCCGTAGCCGCCCAGCGCCCGCGCGAACGCGGCGTAGTCCCCGCTGATGTCGGTCGCTCGGTACTTCTCCGTGGCCACCGGCATCACTGGCAGCTCGATGGCCATCGAGAAGTTGTTGAGCAGCACCGACAGGATCGGGATCCGCTCGCGCACGGCCGTCTCGAAATCGAGGCCGGTGAAGCCGATCGCCGCGTCGCCCCAGACGTTGATGCAGAGCTTCTCCGGCCGGGCGAGCTTGGCCCCCATCGCCAGGCCCAACCCATAGCCGAGCTGCGTGGTCTTGCCCCACCCGATATAGGTCAGCGGTTCCCGGCAGACCCAGAACGGCGAGAGTTGATCCCGCGGGCTGCCGGCGTCGTGGGTGATGATCGTGTTGGCAACGTCAACCGTGTGCATCAGATCCCAGATCACCCGGTAGGGTGAGAGCGGCTTCTCGTCCGCCGTGAGCCGGGGCATCCACTCCCGCAGCCACTCCTCCCGCACGGCGCGGATCTCACCGGCGACCGTCTCCGCCCGGCCGCGCGGCCGTCCCCCGAGCAGATCGCGCACCGCCTCGACCAGTGCCTCCAGGATCAGCCGGGCATCGCCCAGCAGCGCGTAGTCAGCCGGCACATCCTTGTTGATGTCGGCCGGATCCAGCGTCGCGTGCACGATCGTCTTGCCGGCTGGAATCCTGACCCCGTAGTTGGTCGTTGCGAAGCTGCAGCCGATGCCGAAGATCACGTCGGCCCGCTGCAGGAAATGGTGCACGGTCTTCGGGATGGCTCGGCCGCCCGAGCCGAGCGCGAGGGGATGATCCTCAGGGAAGGCGCTTTTCCCCTGGAGGCTGGTAGTCACCGGCGCCTCCAGCAGCTCGGCCAGCTCGCGCAGGGCGTCCCAGGCCCGGGCGTAGTGAACTCCCTGACCGGCGTAGATGACTGGCCGCTCGGCCGCCACCAGCACGCGTGCCACCTCCTCGACCGCCTGCGGATCCGGCGCCGTGCGCAGCCGCGGCGCCGGGCGGTAGTCGAGCGGCTCCGGCACCTCCTCGCCGAAGAGGTCGTACGGGATCTCGACCAGGGCCGGGCGAGGCCGGCCATTCCGGGCCTGGGTGAAGGCGCGGCGCAGGGCATCGGGCACGGCTGCGGCCACGACGACCTGCTCGGCCCACTTGGTGATGTGCTGGTAGTTGAGGAACGCGTTGAAGTTGGGCGGGATGTTGGTGAGCCGGCGTGGGTAGCCGGCCGGCAGCACCACGATCGGCACGGAGTCGCCGTAGGCCTGGGCCACGCCGCCGAACGAGTTCTCGGCACCTGGCCCGTACTGCATAGCGAAGACGCCGATCCGCTCACCGGAGGTTATTCGGCTGACGGCATCGGCCATGTGGATGCCGGTTCGCTCCTGGCGCACGATGATCGTCCGGATATCGGCCCGCGCGGCGGCCTCGATGATCGGGTTGACCGGGTACCCGAAGAGGAACTCCACGCCCTCGCGCTTGAGGATCTCGGCCACAGCGTCGGCGACCTTCATGCGATCATCCCTCCTATCCCCCGTTGCTCACCCGATCCACCGTCGCAGCCATCGCCCGCGGAGCCGTGCCGTTCACGGCAAGCGTAAGCGAGCGGCGCCGGGGGCTCAAGGCGATGACGAGGCGATCGAGGCGATTCGCGCCCTCTGAGCGGCGGGCACTCCCGCTAGGCGGCCGGGGTGGTTGCTGGGGACGGGCGGCGCAGCAGCCAGACCAGAGCGATCAGAGCGGCGAGCCCGGCGACGATCGCGACAACCTGCGCCTGCTGAAGCCCCCAGAACCAGACACGCTCCTGCCGCACGAAGCTGATGAAGAACCGGCCCACGGCATAGAGCACTGCCGCCAGCGCGAAGAGCGCGCCGGAGGGCAGCGAGCGACCGCGCAGCCGCCAGACGACCGCAAGCACCAGCAGGTTCACCGCGATGTCGTAGACCGGGTAGGGATGGGTCGGCACGCCGAGCAGGTCATGGGGGATGATCGCGCCGGGATGCGTATAGGTGAAGGCGAAGGGGCAGTAGCCCAGCCCACCGCCCGCCGGGACCGCGGCCTGCGCCCCCGCACAGGCGAGGCAAGTGCAGGGCCCGCCCCAGGCGTCGCCGTTGATCACGCAGCCGATTCGCCCGATAGCCTGGGCGAGGAGCAGCCCGGGGGCGATCGAGTCGGCCAGCACGCCGAAGGGTTGCCCGTAGATCCGGGAGAGCAGGAACACGGTGACGAAGCCGCCGAAGACCGCCCCGTAGATCGCCAGGCCGCCTTCTTGCACGGCGAGGGCCCGGAGGGGGTTGTCAGCGAACAGCTCGGGGTGATCCAGGACGTAGAAGAGCCGGGCGCCGACGATCCCGCCGATCACGGTGAAGAACGCGAAAGTGTCGAAGTTCGGGAGCTCCAGGCCGCGCCGGCGCAGCTCGCGGTGGGCGATCGGTAGCGCGGCCAGGATCGCGAGCGCGGTGAACAGGCCATGCCAGGTCAACAGGAAAGGCCCAAGCTGGGCGATATTCGGATCGATCCCGATAGTGATCTCGAACACGTCCGCGCCTCTCCGGTCAGCGAGCACGCACGCACCGGCGCGATCACCAGCCGCGCCGCGTCACCAGCGTAACACACCTCCGAGCGGCGACCGCCGCGCGCCTGCTGCGCACTCCGCCAGGGATCACAAGCGCCGCTTGCCAGCACCGGACCGAGAAGACAGCAGCCAGGTCCATCGCTAAGTTAGACATAAAATACAACCCGGTTGCTCCTAGCACCGCCGGCATCTCCGGCATACCGCAAGGCGCTCAATCAGCCCGGACGTAGAGCGTGAGCGAGCGCACGGCCAGCCAGGGCTCCTCGCCGATCCCTCCCTGGGGGCTGGCGTTCCGGAGCGCGACCGTCAGCGTTCCCTCCGAGCCGGGCGGCACGGTGGGGAGCGAGAAGACGACGCGCTCCCAGCGGCGATCCGAGAAGGGGGCCTCACCCTCCCAGACGACCATCCCGTTCACGATGAGCTGAAGCGGCACGCCACCACTACTCCGCCCCTCGATCTCGACGACGAGCGGGCCCTCTGCGCTACCGGCCTCGGTTGTCAGCGTTCCGGTTTGGAAGCCGCTCGGCTCCCCGAAGAGCAGGGCTGCGTCTCTCAGATCTTTTGGGAGATCCCCTTCGCCGTCACGCTCCGGCACGTAGGCGCCCTCGAGATCCTTGGGATTGAACTCCCGCTTGTCCAGCTCCTTGTCGAGCTCCTGAAGGAACCGCCGTATCTCGGGCGGCAGCACTCTAGTCGCCGGTGGTTGAGGCTTAGGATTCGGGGTCGCGGTGGGTGCCGGCGTCGGCGTGGCTGTCGGCGCAGGGGTAGGCGTCGGTTGTGGCGTCGGTGTCGTGGTGGGTGCCGGCGTCGAGGTCGGTGTCGGGGTCGGCTCCGGCGCAATCGCCTGGGCGGTCGGGGTCGGCGCCGGACCGGGCGTCGGCGTCGCCCCAGGGTCACCGCCGCCGGAGGAGGCTAGGGTCAGGGCCAGCACCAGGATCAGCGCCAGCACGGTCACCCCACCGGCCATCAGCACCGGCTGCCAGCCGGAGCGCCCGGCGGCGAGCTGGGCCGGCCGGGCGAGGGCACGACCCTGCCCGCGACGCGAGAGCGAGGGCACGAGCGCGATCCCCGGTGGAACCTTCTGCGGCGAGGCGACGGCGGCTTCCAGCGCCGCGGCCATCGCCTCGGCCGAGCGGAACCGCTCTTCCGGGCTCTTGGCCAGCGCCCGCAGCACCACTGCTTCCAGCGCCGGGGAGATGGCCGGGTTGTGTCGTCGCGGTGGAATCGGCGGTTCGTGGACGTGCTGGTAGAGCACCTCGAGCGGGTTCTCGCCGGCGAAGGGGAGCCGGCCGGTGAGCAGCTCGTAGAGGATCACGCCGGCGGCGTAGAGATCGGTCGCCGGCGCGACCGACCGGCCGGTCGCCTGCTCGGGCGCCATATAGGCCGCCGTGCCGATCACCGAGCCGGTTTCGGTCAACCCGGTGTCGCGCACCGTGCGGGCGATGCCGAAGTCGGCGAGCTTCGCCCGGCCCGAGCGGTCGATCAGCACGTTCTGGGGCTTCACATCGCGGTGGATGATGCCGGCGCGGTGAATCGCCGCCAGCCCGCGAAGCAGATCGAGCGCGATCCGGACAGCCTCGTCTGCCGGGAGCGGCGCCCGTTCGCGGATCAGGCGCTTGAGGTCGGTGCCGTCCACCCACTCCATGACCAGGTAGCGCGTGTCGCCTTCCTGGCCGACGTCGAAGACCTGGACGATGTTGGGGTGGGAGACAGCCGCCGCGGCCCGAGCCTCCCGCTCGAAGCGAGCCCGGTCGCGCGGATCGACGAGGTATTCCGATCGGAAGAGCTTGACCGCCACGCGACGGCCGAGCAATTCGTCCTCGGCCAGGAAGGTGGTGGCGGTGCTGCCATCGCCCAGCCGCTCGAGCAGGTGGTAGCGCCCGGCGATGACCCGCGATCCTGTTGGCGGCAAGCGTCCTCTCCTCGACATTCAGAGACCGGCGCTTGACAACTCGTCCAACGCTCTGGATTGTACGACCTGAGCGGGGGCGCTTCCCAACAAGCCCGCTCGGAACGAAACCCTATACCCCACCCATGCACCCCTTTGAAAGAAACGACTCTCACTCCTGTCTGCCTCCACCACGCGGGCTGCTGAATTGCAAACACCCCCACATCCAACGTCATCTAAAACACCGTAGAAGCGACCGGCCGGTCGTCCCTCCAGATGATTCACGCGTCTGCCGTGTGTTCGATGCAAGTACGTTCGGTGTACAGCCGAACGAGAGCTGGGCAGCGTGCGCTATGGCTGCACCGGCTTCGCCACGACGATAAGCCGGTGATCGTCCACGCCGTAAGGCCAGCAGGTGACGAGCGTGACCCGCTCCTCGGGCATCGGATCGAGGAACCGGCCGGTCGCGATCCGCTCCTCGAGCGGGACGCCGACCTCCTTGCGGTCGTGGATCTCGACGATCTGGTAGCGGTACTCGCCGTTGGGGGTCGTGAGGATCACCTCGTCGCCGAGCTTGGCGAACTCCAGCGTGCGGAAGACCTCGCCTCGCCAGTCGCTATGGCCGGAGATCACGATGTTGCCGCCCTCGCCCGGGCTGGCCGACGTATTGTGGTGGCCGGCAGCGTAGTCGGCCACCTGCCACTGGATGACCTGCTGGCCCTCGATCTCGACGACCTCGTAGCCGACCTCGACGACCGGGGCATCGATCCCGACCGATGGGATGCGGATGTGGGTCGGTGGAGGCATATCCGGCACGGGCGTCGGCGTCGGAGTGGGGCTCGGGGTGGACACGATCGGCTCGGGCATTTCGGCCGGCGACGGCGCCGGTCGAGCCTTCGGGGTCGGTGACGGCACTGGGATCGGGGTAGGCTCCTGCGCTTGCACCAGGGGCGGCCAGCGTGAGATCTCCCCATCGACCGGGGTCGCGATCTTATCGGGCGGAGGCTGCTGGTTGACGCCTGGGGGCTCGAATGCGGCCATACCCAGGGCCGAGCCCAGCAGGAGGATCCCCAGGACGATCAGCAGGTTGCCGGCGCTCCAGCGGCGCCGCGCGGGCTTGATCGGATTCGGGTCGCTGGCCATCCCACCTCCGGCCGGTTAAGGCTACGGCGTCACAGCCCGGCATCGCGTCCAGTATACCGAAAGTTTTCGACCGGCACGTACCGACGCGGATTCACTGGCCGTTCTGAGGGGAGTGTACCAGGCAACTCCGGGCTTGCCGGGACCGCTCTTGTCTGGACGGCCGATCTTTCCGATAATCATGCTGGTGTTCTCCAGAGGCAAGCATGGGGACCGGAGGCAGAGCCATGGCGGCACGAGCCTATGTCCTGATCAAAGCTGAGGTGGGCAAGGCGAAGTCGGTCAAGGAGGCGCTGGCCAACCTTCCGGGCGTGCGCAGCGCCGACATCGTGACCGGCGACTACGACGTGATCGTCGCCATCGAGCAGGCCACGACCGAGGAGCTGGGCAAGCTGGTTATGGAGCACATCCACGCGACCAGCGGAGTGACCGCGACGAGCACCCACGTCGTCGTCGGCTAGGACGGTCGATCGGCCCACAAAGCCATCC
>BEIC01000115.1 GCA_002898875.1 bacterium HR26 | reverse complement strand
TCTCGCCGATCTGGCGCAAGGTCAGGTCGCACTCGTCGAGCTGGCCCTCCTCGAGCCGCTCGCGGATGACCCGGTCGACGATCTCCTCCAGCTTGCTGCCCGGACGGGAATGCTCGCCATCCGTTGAATCCTCGTAGAGCTTTCCGGACTGGGCCGCGGCTCTGACCGTCGCCTCCACGCTGTCGGCGAGGAGGATCACGCCCGCCTCCTTGGTCTGCGGCTTGGGGCCGGGGTAGCGGAATTCAGCCTCGTCCACTGGCTCGCCGCTCGCCAGCGCCTTGGAGTAGAAGTATCGGATCAGCGACGTTCCGTGGTGCTGCTGGATCACGTCGATGATCGGCTTCGGCAGGCGGGCCTTGCGCGCCAGCCGCACGCCGTCGGTGACGTGCTCCTTGATGAGCTGGACGCTGGTGCGCGGGTCGAGGGTATCGTGGACATTCGCGCGGTTGGCCTGGTTCTCGACGAAGAAGCTGGGCCGGATGACTTTGCCGATGTCGTGGTAGAGCACCGCGACCCGGGTCAAGAGCGGGTCGCCGCCGACCACCTCCGCTGCCGCCTCGGCGAGGTTGCTCACCACCAGGCTGTGGTGGTACGTGCCCGGCGCCTCGCGGGCGAGCCGGGCCAGCAGCGGCTGATTGGGGTGCGCCAGCTCGAGGAGTTGCAAGTGCGTGGTGATCCCGAGCAGCCGGCCGAGCAGGCTAAAGGACAGGAAGCAGAGACTGGCCGAGAGCGCCCCGTTCACCCCGGCGTGGACTAAGAGCGTCGCGGCTCGAGCCAGATCGAACCGGTTATCGACCAGCTCGAAGAGCAGCGCCGTAATGCCGGTCGCTGCGGCTACGGCCAGCCCGCTCCAGAGGAAGGTCATCGTCCGCTCGGCCCGCCAGATGACCATCGCGCCGGCCAGGCTGCTGAGGAAGGCGAAGAGGGTGATCTCGTACGAGAGCCCGGCGACGGCACCGAGGTACAGGCTGGTAAAGGCGGCGGTGATGGCAGCGACCCGGAAATCGAGCAGGATCGCCAGCAGCATGATCGCGCTGGCGATCGGGAACATATAGCGCAGATCCGGATGCGGCAGCACCAACCGGCCCAGGATGACCGGGATGACCACCATCACGGCGATGAGCAGAAGCTGGCGCATCTGCCGCGTGTGGCGCAGGAAGTGGTGGAGCGAGAACGTCAGCCCGGCGGTGATCAGCACCAGGACGCCGAGCAGGCCGACGAACTGCTGCCAGGACTGCTGCGGCGCGAGGAGGCCGAAGTACTCGAGCTTCTCGACCACCTCCGGGGTCACGACATCGCCGTCGCGCACGATGACCTGCCCAGCCTGGACGGTGACCAGAACCGGTTCGACCTGCTCGGCGGCTGCTTCCCGGGCTGCCTTGGTGCGCTCCTCGTCAACCTGGACATTGGCGCGGATGAATGGGCGTGCCAGGGTGATCGCGAGCTGGCGCTCCGTCGGGTTCAGCGAGGGGTTGGCCAGGCCAAAGAGCGACTCCTTGGCGGCGGCCACGTTCTCCGGCCGGACTTCGCCGTTCATGACGGCCATGAGCAGCCGGCGCGACTCGGCCTCGATCCGTGCCCACGACTCATCGCTGACACTGACCAGGAGCTGCGCGTCCTCCGCGCTCAGCCCCTCCAGTGCTGCCTGCGCCTTCTGCGTCGCCGCGGCGAGATCCTGGCCACGCTCGGCACGGATCGTCTCGACCTGCGCGAGCAGCCGGTTCAGCGCCTCGAGCTGCGCGGTCGCGATCAGCGGATCATGGACCAGAACCACGTTGCGCGCGTCGTCGTAGGCCTCCTTGCGAGCCCGCTCGGTCAGGAGCTTGCTCTCGAACGTCGCGGTACGGGGGGCTTTGATCGTGCGATCGGCGATCTGGCCGGCGCGCAGATTGAGCGCGTCCGATTCCCAGGTCGCGTAGAGCATGGTTGTCAGTGCCAGGATGACGAGCGCGAAGAATCCCGCCATGCTCAGCAAGGAGTCGGCCCAGGGATGAGCGCGCAGGGTCGCTCCCAGTCGGGCGATCGCTGGCACTCGAGTTACGCGACTACGACGAGGCATGGATCGAGTTCCCTCGCGGCCGGAACCGTCGACTGGAATGAGGCGTGCTGGTCTCTACAGGCTCGCCAGATCATCCATCAGCGATCCTGACCACCGGCCAGCTCGGCTAGCGCCTGCCGGGCGGCCTCAGCGATCGCGCGGCCTTCGGCCCGCGAGCCGACACGCTCGCGCAGCACCGGCATCACCCGGCCCATGTCGCGGGGACCGCTCGCTTCGACCTCGCGCGCGACCTCCCGGGCAAGCCGGAGCAGCTCCTCGTCCGAGAGCTGTGGCGGCAGATACTCCTGCAGCACGGCGATCTGCGCCTGCTCGCGCTCGACCAGATCCTGGCGGCTGCCCTGAGCGAACTGCTCGATGGCATCACGGCGCAGCCGGATCTGCCGCCGGATCACCTCGACAATCTCGTCGTCGGTGAGTGGCCTGCCGCGCTCGATCTCGACGTTCTTGATATCAGCGCGCAGGAAGCGCAGCGTCTCGCGCCGGGTCACGTCCCCGGCACGGACGGCCTGCTGCAAGTCATCCAACAGGCGCTGGGCAAGCGTGCTCACCGTTCGTCCTTCTCACGCGTCTCGGACATGTCCTTTGGCCACCTCGCGCTCTCTATCCGCCCGCACGCGCCGACAAGCTCTGCGCGAGCGCAGCCGTCAGGCCACCGGAATCGGTCCTCTCGCAACAGGTTCAGTACATCACTCTCTGACCTCGGGGATCATGGTCCCGTCGCCCACCGGCGCCCGCGAAGCCGACCATCACGCACGGCGATTTCCCCTCGGCCAGGTCATCGCAGTATACGCCACCCCCCGAAGCCAAGTCAAATAGCGCGATGGCGCGCTATTGAACGGCGACAGCGGGCGTGCTAGGCTTGCTCTGAATTTTGGCCGGTTGCCTGCTAATCTGGGGATGTGGCCCGACGGAAGGACCTCGCTCGTGGCCCAGCGCGCGCTCAAGTGGTCGCTCCTGATCCTCATCCTGGTCGAAATCGTCCTGGTGCGAGCCGGCTGGCTCTCGATCGGGCAAGCCGTCGCGATCGTCGTGCTCATCGAGGGCGCACTGACCCTCGTCGCCGGCATCCAGGCGATCCGCGCGGTACGGCGGTACCGGCACCAGCGGGCGGCGGGACGGGGTGGGGTGGAGGCGTTCGAGGACGCGTTGTCGCTGCTGATGCCCCAGCGACTGGCCCGGCTGGTCGCCCTGGAGCTGCGGTTGTGGATTTGCCTGGGCCGCTGGCTGTTTCGCCGCTACCGGCCGGATGAGCGCGACTTCTCCTACCGGAAACGGTCGATCGTGAGCGCTCTGGTGGTTCTGGTGATCCTGACAGCACCTGTCGAGATCCTGATCCTCGAGCTCCTGATCCCCTGGGCCTGGCTGCGCTGGGTCCTGCTCGCGCTCGCGGTCTACGGCATGATCTGGGTCATCGGACTCTACGCCTCTCTCGTGGTGCTGCCCCACCGCGTGGCCGATGACGGGCTCTGGCTCCGCTACGGGCTCCTCAGCGAGGCATGCATCCCCTTTCCGGAGATTGCCGATATCCAGGTCGCTCCTCGAAAGGTGCCGGACGGCCGCGATGGACTGCGCGTGGTCGAGGAGGAGCGGGCAGCCTACCTTGCGGTCGGCAGCCGGACCGACGTGACGATCGCCCTGCGGCGCCCGCAATCTTTCCGCACCGCCTTCGGCCGAACAGCGCCGGTCGACACGCTGCATATCGCGGTGGACGCCCCCCAGCGCCTGTGTGAGGCGGTACGCGCCAGGCTCTCACTGGTGGCCGTCAGGTCTGGCACCGAGGACAGCCCGCACAGTGAGCGGTGAGTAGACGGCGGAGACGACCCTGTGGTATAGTTTCGTTCGGCCTTTTGGGGCGCATTCGTCTAGCGGCCTAGGACACCGCCCTCTCAAGGCGGAGATCACGGGTTCGAATCCCGTATGCGCCACCTCGATATTCCCGCCGGCTATGCGCTGGGCGGGGATTTGTCTTTCGACGCTCGCCGCAGGCTACCAGCCCGACAGCGCCGCTGGCAGTCGAAACCACGTCCGGACGGATCGGTCGGGCATTGCCAGATCCGGTACGGCCGTGCCTCAACGTCCCTTGTGAAAACGAGGTGGCCACCGGCTTCGCCCGAGCGGTCGCACCCGACCTTCACGTAAGCCGACCCAGCTCGCCGCAGCAAGCCGGGCCGCTGTGCCAATCCCTGGCGAGGTATAAGTCTTCTCGCCGGTAGGCTCTCTCGTGCTGGCAGCCGATGGGATCGAGAGCAGCAGCCCGGCACTAGAACCCGAGTGCCAATCCCTCGACTCGTGGATCCGAGCCACCGGTCAGCACGCCGGTCTCCGGGTCAACCGCAATGACCTGGGCCGCCCCGCCGGCGCCCCAGTCGCCGAGCCGCTGCACCCGGTGGCCCCGGCGCTCGATCTCGGCCAGCACCGCGTCGCCGTAGCGGCCTTCGATCCGCAGCACGAAGTCGTTCGGCAGGTTGATCGGGTCGGTTCCCGGGAAGCTGTACCAGCGCGGGTGCTCGACCGCCTGCTGGGGATCCATCCCGAAATCGATCAGGTTGACGATGACTTGCAGATTCCACTGCGGCTGCTGGTCACCGCCCGGCGTGCCGCCGACCCAGCGCAGCCGGTCGCCCCGGGTGATCAGCCAGCAGTTGAGCGTGTGCATCGTCCGCTTGCCGGGGGCGATAACGTTGGGATGCCCCTCCTCCAGCGTGAAGCCTCGCCCGGCGCGATTGTTGAGCAGGATACCGGTGCGTCCGGCCACCACCTGGCCGCCGAAGGCCGCGGACAAGCTGTGGATGAAGCAGGCGGCGTTGCCCCAGCGGTCGACGACGCAGAGGTATGTCGTCTCGCCATCGCGCTCGATGGTGCCGGCGGGCACCTCGTCCCGCGCGCGCTCCGGATCGATCTGGGCGAAGCGGCTCCGGGCGAACTCCTTGCTGAGCAGCGTGCCGAGCGGCACGTCGACGAACCGCGGGTCACCCGAGTAGGCGAGCCGGTCGGCGAAGGCCAGCTTCTTGGCTTCGACGAGCAGGTGGATCAGGTCCGGGCTCTCGGGTCCGAGCCGGACCAGGTCGGCCTGCTCCACGATGTTCAGCTCCTCGAGGACGATGTGCCCCTGCGTCGGTAGCCCGGTCTCGTAGACCGTGTAGCCGCGATAGGTCGTCTGGATCGGCTCGCCGACCTCGCACTGGTAGCTGGCGAAGTCGTCCTTCGTAAGCAGCCCGCCATTCTCGGCCATGAAGCGGCCGATCTCCTCGGCGATCTCGCCCCGGTAGAAGACATCGGGACCACCCTCGGCGACGAGCCGGAGCGAGCGTGCCAGGTCGGGCTGGCGGAAGACCGTGCCGGGCCGGGGGACATCGTCGCCGGGCAGGAAGATCGCGGCCGAGGTGGGATACTTCGCCAGTTCGGCGGCGTTGGCGGCGATGGTTCGGCTCCCCTGCTCGGTCAGCGGGAACCCTTCCTCGGCGTACTGGATGGCCCGCTCGAACAGCGCGCCTGGCTTCCAGGTCCCGAAGCGCTCGATGGCGGTGAAGTAGACCGAGACCGCGCCAGGGACCGAGACCGAGAGAGGACCGTAGAAGGGCATCTTTCGGTAGCCGCGCTCGACGAAGAACTCGCGCGTCGCGGTAGCCGGCGCCGGTCCGGAGCCGTAGAAGGCGGTGACCTTCCGGGTCGCTGCCTCGTAGTAGAGGACGAAGGCGTCGCCGCCCAGGCCGCACATGGCGGGCAGCACGACGCCGGTCACCAGCGCGGCCGCGACCGCCGCGTCCATCGCGTTACCGCCGCGCTGGAGCACCTCCAGCCCGGCGGCCGTCGCGAGCGGGTGGGCGGTGGCCACCATGCCGTTCCGCGCCAGCACCGCCGCTCGCCGCGTCTCGCTTACCCTTCGCCTCGCCATCGACTGCCCTCCTTCCTGACGTCCAACCCCGCTCAGCATAACCGAACCATCGTCCCATTAGAGCGTGTGACCGGAGGCGGTTTTCGATTACACCCGTGCTAGGATTACAGGCCACGAGCCGGTGAATTCTCCACGATGCGGCTCACCGTGTCGACAGCGAAAGGTGGCCGAGATGGCAACCGATGGACAACTCAGCTTCGGCATTAAGACGTCGCCGCAGCACACGACCTACGAGGATATCCTGCGCGTCTGGCAGGAGGCCGACGCCAATCCGGCCATCGAGCACGCCTGGGTGTTCGATCACTTCATCCCGCTCGGGCCGGATCCGACCGGGCCCTGCCTGGAGGGCTGGTCGCTGCTGGCCGCGCTCGCCGCCCAGACCGAGCGGCTGCGCATCGGGGTGATGGTGACCGGCAACACATACCGGCACCCAGCGGTGCTGGCCAACATCGCCGCTACCGTCGACGTCATCTCGGGCGGACGGCTGGACTTCGGCATCGGTGCAGGCTGGAACGAGCTCGAGCACGACATGTACGGTCTCGAGCTGCCCCCTCCTGGACGCCGTATCCGCATGCTCGGCGAGGCTTGCGAGGTCATTCGCCGGCTCTGGACCGAAGAGACGGCCAGCTTCGAGGGCCGCTACTACCGGCTGCGAGAGGCGCGCTGCGAGCCCAAGCCTGTCCAGAAGCCTTGCCCACCCTTCGTGATCGGCGGGAGCGGCGAGCGACTGACGCTCCGGGTCGCGGCCAGGTACGCCGACATCTGGAACTTCGCCGGTGGCCCCGTCGAGGCATTCCGCCACAAGAGCGCGGTGCTGGATCGCCACTGCCAGGAGATCGGCCGCGATCCCCGGTCGATCGTGCGCTCGGTGCAGCTCCGAGTCGACGACGCCGATCTGGCAGCCACGCGCGAGCTGGTGCGCCGCTACGTCGACGCCGGGGCGACCCACCTCGTGCTCATCCTGCGGCCGCCCTTCCCCGAGGGCATCACCCATCGCCTGGCCGATGAGGTGGTCGAGCCGCTCCGCGCGGCCTACCAGCTCGGTCATTGAGCGACGCTCACCGGCGCCGGGCCACCACTTCGAGATGCGGCCGCAGCCAGGGCGGCAGCCGGCCTATGGGAAGGCGCCCGGCCAGCGGCCGCAGCGCTCGGATCGGGATCTTGCGGAGCTGTGCTGGCGTCAGTCCCGGCTGAGCCACGAAGCGGCAGGCAAAGCCATTCGTGGCCAGGTGGTGGCGGAGAGCACCGGGCGAGAACATCGAGGGGTGCCAGAAGTGGTAGTCGTACAGCCCAGCGAGCCGGTAGTACGGCACGGCTAGGAGGCGGTTGGGAGTCTTGAACAGGTAGAGGCCGCCGGGCCGCAGCACTCTGGCTACCTCCTGGAAATGGCGATCCGGATCCGGCAGGTGCTCGACCAGGTCGCTCGAGATCACGATGTCCAGGCTCTCGTCGGCGAACGGCAGGCGCTCGGCGTCGCCGCAGACCGCGAGCGTCCCATGTACCCGCTGCCGCAGCGGCTCGAGCGCCGTCTGGGCCAGGTCGAGCCCGATCAACTTGCGGTATCCCAGCCGCTCGAGCGCCTGCAGCAAGAACCCGCCGCCGGCGCCGAGCTCAAGCACTGAGAGGTCTCGCGGCAGCGACTCCAGCACGCGCAGCAGGCCACGCGGCAGGTTGTGGTCGCCGAAGGTGTTCGCCCAGTCCGGGTAGACCCGGTCGACCGCTTCGTAGAACTGGCGGCGCACGGCGGGCGAGGGAGACTCACGCCGGTAGCGGTCCGCGCAGCCGCGACAGAGGAACGCCCGCCCCACGAACGTGGCTCCGCAGAGCAGACAGCATCGCCGCGAGCGCTCAACCACCATGGCTCCAGCCCTCTCGCAGGCGCCGCGCGACCCAGGCCAGCAACCCGGCCACGACGGCAATATAGGCCGCGGATAGCCAGGGGTCACGCCAGAACAGGCGCGCGTAGCCGCGGCCGAGCCCTCCGAGCGTGGAGAGTAGCGGCACCTCGTCCGCGTAGAGCGCGTTGAGCACCAGCCCGCCGGCCGGTGCGCCGGGATCGTCGGCGCTCGAGAGCGGGAGCCCACCCGGCGGCCGCACCCACGACCAGTGCACGACCACCGGCCGGTCCCCGGCCTGGATCGTCACGCGAAGGTAGCAGTCGCGCGTCGGGCCGGTGGGGTCGAACGTCGCCTCGAGCACCCCGGTCAGCCCAGACCACTGGGCCTGATCGAGCGGCGTCTCCACCAGTACGCGCTCGGCATAGGTTGGCCGGAAGATCAGGTCGCCGTCGGCCTCGGCATCGCCCTCGAGC
>BEIC01000114.1 GCA_002898875.1 bacterium HR26 | reverse complement strand
TCGTGCGCTGCTTCCCGCGGCAGACGCCGATCAGTCCCCAGGTTACGTGGTCGTGGACCGGCGTGGGCTGGCCGGGCGCGAACTCAACCATGTAGATCTGCAGCGATCCGTCCGGGGCGCGATAGTAGACGTGCCGCGGCCTTCCGCTCTCCGGTTCAGCGCGGTAGCGCTCGTCGAACAGCCCGTCGTCCCAGACGACCCGCTCGACCAGCGGGCGCAAGCGCTCGATGACGCGCTCTCGATCGTCGCCGCACTCTGCCATGACCCGCCGTGCATCCGCGACGAAGTCCTGAATGGTGTATGTGACCTGCTGCTCCGTCATTTCCTCACCTCCGCTCGCCGCTCTGCCTGTCCCAGCAGTCTAGCTGAAGGCCGACATCTTGCAAGCGATCGAGGCGACGCTTGACGGCTCGCCCAGACCTCCGTTAGGCTTGCTGCCTGTACGGGTGGGAAGACGGTTTACGGAGAGCACGGTGCGCCCGGGACCCTCGCCGAGGTTGGTCCTCTTCGATCTGGACGATACGCTGTGCGATCAGGCCACGTCGTTCCGGCGACGCGTCGAGCGCGCCGTCCAGGCCGCGCTGGCTGGCGAGCGGCATGGCGACGCCGAGGCGATCATCCAGCGAGTCGTGGCTGGAGCACTGATGCGGACCGAGGACCTGGTGGACGTGCTCGCCGAGTTCGGCCTGGCCGACTCCTGGCGAATCGAGCGCGCGATTCAGGCCTATATCAGCGATCGCTTCATCGACCTCTGCCTCTTCGACGAGGCAATCGAGGTCGTCAGGGCCGTGCAGCAGTGCGCGCTGACCGGGCTGGTGACCAACGGCCCCAGCCAGATCCAGCGCGAGAAGCTGCGACGCCTGGGGATCGCCGATCTCTTCCCGATCGTCATCATCTCGGAGGAGGTCGGGGTGGCCAAGCCTGATCCGGCTATCTTCCGGCTGGCGCTCGATCGCGCTGGGGTGCCACCATCGCAATCCGCCTTCATCGGCGACAACCCTGAGATAGACATCGCGGGAGCACAGGCAGCCGGGCTAATGAGCATCTGGTATAACCGCCAGGGCCGGCCCTGGCCTGGGGGACGGCCTCCTGATGCCGAAGTGCGCACGCTCAGGGAGCTGCTGCCGCTCCTCTTCCCAGAGGAGGCGCCGAAACGCCTGGCCTGAAGCGATGGCTGTGCGCAGCGCCTACGCTTCTGTCCCCGGTATACTCTATCCGGTAACGGAGCTCGCCGGTGCTCTCCGCTGGCGCTATGCTTTTCCCGGTGGACGGTCGGATCCCTTCGCGAGGCGAGGGCGGGGCGCGAGCAGTGATACTGGTAGGGAGTCCTCGCCGGAGCTACGACTCGATGACGACCCGACGATAGCCTCGCCGTGAAAGTAGGGAGCGATGACGGTAACGACCGAGGAGCGACGGATCGTCCTGGCTGAGGTAATGGGCTATTGCTGGGGAGTCCGGCGTGCGCTGGAGATCATCCAGCAGGCAGCGCAGGAGGGCGGGCCGGTCGCGACGGTTGGCGATGTGATCCACAACCCGCAGGTTGTCCAGCGCCTGCGTGGCCAGGGCATCGAGCCGTTGCCCTCCGTCGCCGAGGCCAAGGCTCGTGGTTTTCAGCGTGTCGCCATCACCGCTCATGGGGCCGGCCCTGACCGTGTCCAGGAGGCCCAGTCCCATGGCCTGACCCTCATCGACACTACCTGCCCGCTGGTCACGAAGGTGCAGCGCCTGGCTGAAAAGCTCGTCCGGCAGGGGTACTTTCTGGTGGTCTATGGCGACGCGCACCATCCGGAGGTGCGCGGCGTGCTGGGCTGGGCTGGGACCAGCCGGGCGGTAGCGGCGAAGCATGTGAGTGACCTCCCCTGGACCGGACCGCGCGGCGCGCCGGGGGTTGTGGCTCCTCCGCGCAAGGTAGCGCTCGTCTCACAGACCACCAAGCAGACCGACGAGTTCCTGGCCTTTGCTGTGGAGCTGACGACCTGGGTTGCACGGCATGGTGGCGAGGTGCGGATCATCAACACCATCTGCCAGCCGACCTGGGAGCGACAGGAGGCGCTGAAGGCGCTAGCCCAGGAGGTTGACCTGATCCTGGCGATCGGGGGGAAGAAGAGCTCGAACACGGCCCGGCTGGCGGAGGTAGGCCGGGCGTGCGGCGTGCCGAGCTACCACATCGAGGGGCCGGACGAGCTCGATCCTCGCTGGTTCGACGGCGTCGAGGTCGTTGGGCTTACCGCCGGCGCGTCGACGCCGGACGAGGTGGTCTGGGAGGTCATCGAGGCGCTGGTAGGTATGGGGTATCGCCGGCCGGAGAAGCTCTGGCGCTACGAGGCTCCCGATATCGATGACTTCGCCGAGTAAGACCAGGCGGACCGGCGGTGAGGGTGGCCGGGGCTAACGCTGGCAGCTCCCAGCTGCGCCGCAGTCCGCACAGCGGCGGTACGTGCTGGGATTAGGAAAGGCATTGAGCCGGCCAGCAGGCCGAGCTGAGACTGGCGTGGGGGACCGGGTCGGTCCGGGCACGGGGTGGCAAGCGGAGCTAGTCGAGACCATGATGCCGCGAACCGCCGGTGGTAGCAGGCCGGCCAGCTCCCTTCCGGTAGCGCCGCTCCTCTACAGCCTGCTCGCATTTATCCTCTACCTCGCGCTCGCGCGCCGGGTGCGCCGGCAGCCGGAATCCTCGCTGGACCTCGCAGTGACGCTTCGCCTGCAGCGCCTCGATCATCCGCTACTGTCCAGGCTGATGAGCTGGGTGAGCTGGCTCGGATTTCGTCCCCAGAGCCTGATCTTGCCCGGCCTGGTGGTTGGCTGCTCGTGGATCATGCGGCGCCGGCTGGAGAGCCTGCTGCTGTTCTTGGCCTGGATGGCTAGCCTGGGAAGCTTCGTGACGAAGCTGCTCATCCGCCGTCCACGGCCGCGGCATCCGCTCGTCCGGGTGACTCTGGCGAAGCTGCGCGACACCAGCTACCCGAGCGGGCATACCCTCCACTACACAGCGTTCTGGGGTATGGCAGCCTACCTCGCCGCCAGCGCCGCGCCCTGGCGTCCCCTGCGCCGGCTGATCGCGAGCGCGGCGGCGACGCTTATCGCGCTGGTCGGACCATCGCGGATCTATCTCGGGCACCATTGGTTGACCGATGTCCTCGGCTCCTACTTGCTCGGCTCTGCCTGGCTGGTGGGGCTGATCTCGCTGCATCGCTGGCTCCGCGGTCGCCGGTGGCCTGAGGAGCTGGCCTCGCCTGCCGCGATGCCGGAGCGGGCTCGGCCGGCTGCGCTGGTGAGGAGGTCGTCGTGAACAGCCCGGCCGGCGTGCGGCGACCGGTCGTCATCGCGCACCGGGGCGGCGCGCCGCGCGAGATCGAGAACAGCGCGGCCGCCTTTCGCCATGCCGTGACAGCCGGCGCCGACGCGCTCGAGTGTGATGTGCGCGCCACGGCCGATGGCGTGCTGGTCCTGCTCCACGACGACGAGGTCCGGCTGGAGCGTGATGGCCGGCTTATCGCGCGGCAGACTCCCTACGCTCTGCTGAAGGGCGGCCTTCCCTGGCTGCTGACGCTCGAGGAGTTCCTGGCCGAGTTCGGGGATCAGGCGCTCGTCAACCTCGACCTGAAGGGCATGGGATACGAGGAGGAACTGGCGCGAACGGTGCGGGCCTGGGGACGCCCAGAACGCGTCTTCATCACCAGCCAGCGATCGCTCAGCCTTCGCCGGCTGGGATGTCTCCTGCCCGAGGCGAGCCTCGGCCTCTCCCGCGGCCATATGCTGACCCGCTGGCCGCGCCGCCTTCACGGACGCGGCACGGTTGCCGCGCGCTGGCCGCTGGCGCTCCAGGTGGCGATCGGCCTGCGGTATGCGCGGGCCGATGCCGTGGCACTACA
Source organism: bacterium HR26 (assembly GCA_002898875.1). Lineage (GTDB taxonomy): Bacteria > Chloroflexota > Chloroflexia > Thermomicrobiales > Thermomicrobiaceae > Thermalbibacter. Next base: position 4,589 of record BEIC01000114.1, on the reverse strand, counting down.
CCACCGGATGGTGACGCCACGCCTCGTGCGCTGGCTGCGGCGCGCCGGTTACGCCGTCACGAGCTGGACGGTGGATGACCCGGAGGAGGCGCGGCGAGTCATCCGGGCCGGCGTGTCGGCACTGACGACCAACCAGCCGGACGACCTCATCCCTGCCCTCGGCTGGACCAGCCGGCCGGCCTACGCCGGTTGCCGCGGCTGGCGCGAGGTCTTCAAGCAGGTCGCGCAGGCAGCCTGAGCGGCCGTCGGGCTGCCGGCGTCGCACCGGACGTGCTGAGACCGGCGCTAGCTCCCGCCGAGGATTCACCAAGCATTCCACTCCCGATTGACGGGAACGCAGCTTGGCCAAAGCGTCGCGGCAGAGGCGGGCCGGTGATTTCCGAGTATTCTAGTAGGTTTTCTCTTGTCTCCCCCGGCTGAGCCGCGTAGAATCAGCCCGGCATTTGTAGATGAGCAGGTTTGAACAGATTTAGTAATGTTTGAGCAAATACATTCGCGCAGGGCGGGAGCGGTGTTGGCGCCTGGTCCTGTTGCCGAGGGAGCGGCGGAGACGAGATGTGCTTGACCGGCTCTCACGCTGCCAGGCCGCCAGGATGGGGGCGAGGATGATCGGCCCGTATCGATCACTACGCGTCGGCACCCGTGGCAGCCGCCTCGCTCGGGCCCAGACCGAGCTGGCGCTTGCTGCCCTCCGGCGAGCTTGGCCGGATGTCTCCCTGGAGATCGTCGTCATTACCCCGGCCGGTGACCGCGACAAGACCACCCCGCTGACGATCCTCGGCGGCCAGGGCGTCTTCTCGAAGGAGCTGCACCAGGCGCTGCTCGATGGCCGCGTGGATCTCGCCGTCCATAGCGTCAAGGACCTGCCGTCGGAGCTCCCGGAGGGCGTCGTGCTCGCCGCCATCGTGGCCCGCTCCGATCCCCGCGACGCGCTGGTCAGCCGCGATGGCTCCCGGCTCGCTGAGCTGCCCCTAAGCGCTCGGGTCGGGACCAGCTCGCGCCGGCGCCAGGCCCTTCTTCGTGCCGTGCGGCCGGACCTGGACGTCGTCGATATCCGGGGTAACGTCGATACCCGGCTGCGCAAGCTAGATCAAGGGAACTTCGACGCGGTGGTGCTGGCAGCCACCGGGCTGCACCGGCTGGGTTGGGCGGGCCGGGTGACCGAGTACCTGTCACCCGACACCTTTGTCCCGGCGCCGGGCCAGGGGGCGCTCGGGGTCACCTGCCGCGCCGACGACGAGGAGCTACGCAAGCTGCTGGGGGAGGTGCACGACCCGATCGCCGGGCTGGCGGTTGAGGTCGAGCGGGCGTTCCTGCGCGCGATCGGCGGCGGGTGCCAGACTCCGATCGGCGCCTATGCCACTGTCGGCGGCGGGCAGGTCACGCTGCGGGCTCTGCTCGGCGATTCTGCACTGAAGCGACTGGAATGGCGACAGGTAACGGTTCCGGACGAGCAGGCCGTGGCGGCAGCACGAGTGCTTGCCGCCGAGCTCAAGGCGGCGCTCGGCATCGAGGAGGTGGTGCGGCCGTGACGAGCCGGCTCGACCTGGTGGAGCGCTCCGGAGGTACGCGGCCGCTGGCCGGCCGGCGGGTGCTGGTGACCCGCCCCCAGGCCCAGGCCGTGGAACTGGTAACCCGGCTGCGCGAGCTCGGCGCTGAGCCGGTGCTCTGCCCGGTCATCGAGATTGCCCCGCCGGAGGACACCGGCCCGCTCGACCGCGCTATCCGGGAGCTGGAGCGGTACGACTGGCTAGTGTTCACCAGCGTCAACGGGGTAGACGCCTTCTTCCGCCGGCTGCGCGAGCTGGGGCGTGAACCTGCGGTCCGAGGGCAGGTCCGGATCGCCGCCATCGGCCCGGCTACCGCCGGGCGGCTGCGCGCCTACGGCTTGGCAGTCGACCTGGTGCCCGGCGAGTTCGTGGCCGAGGCGGTCGCCGCCGCGCTGGTCGAGCGCGGCATAGCCGGCCGGCGCGTGCTGCTGCCGCGCGCCGCCGAGGCACGAGAGACCTTGCCCGAGATCCTGCGGGCTGCTGGAGCGGCCGTGGACGTGGTGCCGGCCTACCGGACGCTGCCGGTTGAGCCGCCGCCGGAGGCGCTCGAACGCCTCCGGGCGGGCCAGGTGGACATCGTGCTGCTGACCAGCAGCTCGACCGCGCGCAACCTGGTCGCCGCGCTCGGCCATGACCTCAGCGTGCTCGAGCGCCCGGTAGCTGCCTGCATCGGGCCGATCACCGCGGCTGCCGCTCGCGAGGCAGGGATCCGGGTCGACCTGGTGGCGGATGAGTACTCGATCCCCGGATTGCTACGGACGGTCATAGAGGCCCTGGAGGAGAGGATGCGATGAACTCAGCAGAGCTGAGCTTCCGGCGCTTCCGCCGCCTGCGCCGCACCGAGGGGCTGCGCCGGCTGGTGCGGGAGACGCGGCTTTCGGTCGAGGATCTGATCTATCCTCTGTTCATCACCCACGGGACCGCGGTGCGCCGGGAAGTGCCGTCGATGCCCGGCGTCTACCAGCTCAGCGTCGACCAGCTCCCTGCCGAGATCGAGGAGCTGCGGGGGCTCGGGATCGGCGCCGTGCTGCTCTTCGGCATCCCAGAGCACAAGGACGAGCTGGCCTCGGGGGCCTACGACGAGCACGGGGTGGTTCAGAAGGCCGTGCGGGCGATCAAGCGCCACGACCCGGAGATGGTCGTCATCACCGATGTCTGCAACTGCGAGTACAGCTCGCACGGTCACTGCGGCGTCCTGGTCGGAGGCGAGATCGCCAACGACCCGACACTGGAGCTGCTGGCCCGCACGGCGGTCTCGCATGCGGCGGCCGGCGCTGATATGGTGGCGCCCTCCGACATGATGGATGGTCGGGTGCTGGCCATCCGGCGGGCGCTCGATGAGGCCGGGTTCATCGAGACGCCGGTCCTCTCCTACGCCGCCAAGTTCGCCTCGGCCTTCTACGGGCCCTTCCGCGATGCCGCCGAGTCGGCCCCGGCCTTCGGCGATCGCCGCTCGCACCAGATGGACCCCGCTAACCGTCGCGAGGCCCTGCGCGAGATCGAGACCGACCTCCAGGAGGGTGCCGACGCCATCATCGTCAAGCCGGCGCTGGCCTACCTGGATGTGGTCGCCCTGGCGCGCGAGCGCTTCGACGTGCCGATCGCAGCCTACAACGTAAGCGGCGAGTACGCCATGGTCAAGGCGGCGGCTCGCAACGGCTGGATCGACGAGCGCCGCGTGGTGCTGGAGGTGCTGACCGGCATCCGCCGGGCCGGTGCCGGCATGATCATCACCTACCACGCCAAGGACGTGGCCCGCTGGCTCCGCGAGGGAGCCGGGGCCGAGGCGGCGGCGCTGCTGGCCGCAGAGCGTTAACGGACTTAAGGCGAGAGCACGGGCAACCGGAGGCGGACGATGCTGAGCTTAGCGCGTTCGGAGCAGGCCTGGCAGGAGGCCCAGCGGTACCTCGCGGGCGGTGTGAACAGCCCGGTTCGGGCCTTCCGCGCCGTCGGCGGCACGCCGCCGTTCATCCAGCGCGGCGCCGGTGCCCGGCTCTACGACCTGGACGGCAACGAGTACATCGACTACGTCTGCTCCTGGGGCGCCCTCATCGCCGGACATGCCCACCCGGACGTGGTCGAGCGACTCCAGCGGGCCGTCGAGCGCGGCACAAGCTACGGCGCTCCCACCGAGCTGGAGACCGCTCTGGCCCGGCGGGTCGTCGAGCTCTTCCCCTCGATCGAGCTGGTGCGCTTCGTCAATTCGGGTACCGAGGCGACCATGAGCGCGATCCGGCTGGCGCGCGCGGCGACCGGGCGAGCGAAGATCGTCAAGTTCACCGGCTGCTATCACGGCCATGCTGACCCGCTGCTGGCCACCGCCGGTTCTGGTCTGTTGACGTTCGGGATCCCGAGCAGCCCTGGGGTGACCCCGGGCACCGCGGCCGATACGATCTCGCTGCCGTACAACCGGCTCGAGGCGGTGGAAGAGGTCTTCTCCCAAGCCGGAGGAGAGATCGCCGCGGTGATCGTGGAGCCGGTGGCCGGCAACATGGGCGTGGTCCCACCGGCGGAGGGCTTCCTCCAGGGGCTGCGCGAGATCACCCGCCGGCACGGCGCGCTCCTCATCTTCGACGAGGTGATCACCGGCTTCCGGCTGGCTCCCGGTGGAGCCCAGGAGCTCTTCGGTGTGCAGCCTGATCTGACCTGCCTCGGCAAGATCCTCGGCGGTGGCCTGCCGGTCGGCGCCTACGGCGGGCGCCGCGAGCTGATGGAGCTGCTGGCGCCGCTCGGACCGGTCTACCAGGCCGGCACGCTCTCTGGGAATCCCCTGGCGATGGAGGCTGGCCTCGCCACGCTGGAGCTGTTGCGCCGTCCAGGCGTGTACGAGCGCCTGGAGGCGCTGAGCGCGCGCCTGGCCGATGGCCTGCGCCGGGCCGGTGAGGAGGCCGGCGTTTCGGTGACGCTCAACCGGGTCGGCTCGATGCTGACGGTCTTCTTCACGAGTGAGCCGGTCACGAGCTACGAGACTGCCACCCGGGCCGACACGGCGCGCTATGCCCGCTTCCACCAGGCGATGCTGCGCCGCGGCGTCTACCT
>BEIC01000113.1 GCA_002898875.1 bacterium HR26 | reverse complement strand
ATCCACCAGGGCACGGCCGATACCGTCACGCCGCCCGAGTGGGCCCGCTCGATTCGCGACAGCCTCCAGCTCGCCGGCAAGAGCGTCGAGTACTACGAGTACCCCGGCCAGGGGCACGCCTTCCAGGGCCAGAGCTGGCAGCTCTTCATGGAGCGCACGGCCGCATTCTTCGATACCCACCTGAAAGGCGCCGAGGCATAGATCACAGGCGGAGTGTCGGACGGCTGAGGATGGAGCCTCCTCGCCTCACCCGGACCCGCTGAGAGATGCCTCGCGCTTCCGACTGTAGGCGGGCTGTGGCCCAGCGATCATCCCGGAGTGGGGGTAGACGATCACATCGACGATGTCACTCGGCGCTTTACCTGGGAGAGGTCCCTGGCTCTGGCTCCGGGCCTGCACCACTGCGTGGTCACCAGCGATCCGGACAAGGCACGTACGCTGCCCAGCGCGATCTCGACCCGAGAGAGGACAGCGGTACTGGCCACGCAGTCCGGTATACTGGGACTATAGTGGGAGCTTTACGATGCATCTCAATGTGCCTCTCCGACGTATATCCCAATGCAGCGGGCTCGATCGGTCTGCTGCCGAGACAAGCGAGATGACCGGCGAGCTCCAGCGACTGGACGATGCGGAGCTGGTGAGGCTGACCGGCCAGGGCGAGGTCCGCGCGCTGGAAGTGCTCTACGACCGGTATGCCCGTGCGGCATTCGCCTTCGCCGTCCGGATCGTCGGCGATCCGCTGGAAGCCGAGGAGATCCTGCAGGAGGCCTTCTTGCGGGTGTGGCAGCAGGCCAACCGCTTCCAGCATGCCCGTGGAAGCTTCGCGAGCTGGCTCTTGAGCATCACGCACAACCTGGCGATCGATGCCCTGCGGCGGCGGCAGCGGCGTCCACAGCGGGCCGACATGGTCGACTTCTTCGAGGTGCTGCGTACCGAAGTCGATACGGCAGTCGACCTCGAGGAGGCGGCAGTAGTAGCGGAGCTGCGGCAGCAGGTACAGGCCGCGATGGCCCAGTTGCCGGAACGCCAGCGCGAGGTGCTGGAGCTGGCCTACTTCCAGGGGCTCACGCAGCGCGAGATCGCCGAGCTGCTCGATGAGCCGCTTGGTACCATCAAGACCAGGATGCGGCTCGGACTGCAGAAGTTGCAAGAGGCTCTGCAGGCTCAGAGACCGGAGACCTCGGGCTCATGACCAGCGGGTCCGACTACGACCAGGGGCACGTCGACGACCTGATCGCGGCCTACGCGCTCGGCGCGCTCGACCCGGAAGAGCTGGAGCTCGTCGAGCGACATCTCGAGGGCTGTACCCGGTGCCAGGCCGCCGTGGCCGAGGCCCGAGCGGCCATCGACCTGATGGCCTACCTCCCGGATCCACATCCCGTTCCCCTACGCGCCCGGCATCGACTTCTCGCCCGCCTGCAGGCCGACGCAACGACCACCCGGGAAGTGACGCCGATCCGCCTGCGCAGCCGGCTCGGCTGGGTCGCAGCGGCAGTCGCGGCGGTGCTGGCGCTCGCCTTCGCCTGGCAGAGCCTGCAGTCGCAGGCCGAGGTGCAGCAGCGCGAGGCGCGGGTGCGCGAGCTGGAGCAGCGGGGCCAGGTACTCACCCAGTTCGTCAATAACCGGCCGCAGGGCTTCGTGATGCCGATCGAGAGCACCGCCGCCGCTCCCGGCGCGCGCGGCGGGGTCATCCTCGACCCCACGAGCAACGCCGCGCTGGTGATGATCGAGGGCCTACCGCGCTTGCCGACCGGCCAGGCCTACGTCGTCTGGCTCGTCAACCGCGATCGCTACATCAATGCCGGCGTGCTGCCGGTGGACGACCAGGGCCGGGGCGAGCTGTATCTCACGCCCCAGGAGGCGCTGTCGACCTTCACCGGCATCGCTATCACCGTCGAGACCGGAGCCCTGGCATCGAGCCCGAACGGCCAGCCGGTCGCCCAGGCCAACATCGGTCATTAGATCACGATCTGGCCATCCTTCATGAAGAGCTGGCCATCGACCCAGACCTCGCTCGACTCGCGCAGGTCGCAGATCATGTCCCAGTGCACGGCCGACTGGTTGCGGCTGCCGGTCTCCGGATAGCCGGCCCCGATGGCGACGTGGATCGTTCCCCCGATCTTCTCGTCGAAGAGGATGTTCCCGGTGAAGCAGGAGATGTTGCGGTTCAGCCCGAAGGCGAACTCACCGAGATAGCGCGCTCCCTCGTCGGTCTCCAGCATCCGGTGCAGGAACGGCTCGTTGCGGGCTGCCGTAGCCTTGACCACTCGCCCCTCCTCGAACCAGAGGCGGATGTCCTCCACGCGCCGCCCGTTCACGATCGAGGGGAAGCTGAAGCGGATATGGCCGGTCACCGAATGCTCCACCGGGCCGGTGAAGATCTCGCCGTCGGGGAAGTTTCTCCGCCCGTCGGCGCTGATGAACGTCCGCCCAGCGATCGAGAGGCGCAGATCGGTGTCGGGCGCGCGGATATGCACCTCGCGCTTGTCCTTTAGCCAGTCGATCAGCCGCTGCTGCTCCCGGCCCTGCGCCTGCCAGGCAGCGACCGGATCGTCGGCGTCGAGCATGCCCGCCCGGAAGACGAACTCCTCGTACTCTGACAGCGACATGTCGGCATCCTGGGCGTACGCCTCGGTCGGGAAGAGGGTCACGCACCAGTTCAGCTTGCCCTCAGCCGCGCGCTGCAGGTAGATCCGGCGCAGCTCGGTCCGCGCCCGCTGGAAGATCTGCTGGCGCTGGGGGTCGATCCCGGTGAGCGCGCGCGTATTGCTCTCGCTGAGGATGCGGAGCAGCGCATCGGCCTGCTCCGGCCCCAGGCGCTCGTCGGGCGTGATGTAGTTGAGCTGTTGGTCGCTCGCTGTGCGGAAGAAGACCTCGCTCAGCCCGGGCAGCGAGACCTGCACCGCCGGGTGCGCGCCGCGCTCGAGCACGAGCCGGAAGACCGACCGGATCAGCGGCTCGGCGAGCGGAGTGCCGCCGATGACCACGAGCTGGCCCGGCTGCACCCTGAGCGAGTAGTCGACCAGCACGCGCGCCAGCTTCTCGATACGTGGATCGGTCATACCCCTACCTCCTCTGCCTCGGTGCGATGGTATCGCAGATGCCAACTCTGGCAAGGGACTCACCCGCTCCGTGCATGCGCGCCCACATGGCCCGGCGCTGAAGCACCGGGCTCACTTCCCGAAGCCCCCTAAAAGGGGGTTCGCTCCGCTGATGTGCGCCAGCATGAGCAGCCCCTGCCAGCGCTGGCGAATGGGGCGGCAGGCTCCGGCGGAAACCTTCCTACCGGCCAGATCGCTCTTGGGATGAGGACAAATGCACAGACAGCGAATAGTACCTTTGGCTCTAGCGCCTATCCCCTGAAAGTCATATGCTCGGCATAGGGTACAGGCCTGCCGGATAGGACAATCGCACGTGGCACGTCTAGGACGGTCAACAGGATCAAGGTCACACCGGCGGTGCCCTGGCCAGGCGCTGGTCGAGTTCGCGCTGCTCGCCTTGATCCTGGTGCTGATGCTGGCCGGCGCCGTCGAGTTTGGCCGCGCCTTCTCCGCCTGGATCGCGATGGGCAACATGGCCCGGGCCGGCGCGCAGTACGGCACCATCGTGCCCCTGGTGGATCCCTCGTCCAGCGACGGCATCAGCGTGAGCGAGATCAAGGCAGGCATGGCTGCGGCGGCGTTGACCGAGCAGCCGAGCATCTTCGGCTCCGTTCCGACAGTCAGCGCCGAGTGGATCACCGGCGACAACTGCCTCGCCCGGGTGACGGTGACCTACGACTTCGAGCCGCTCTTGCAGATCCCGCCGATCCCCAGCAGCATCACGCTCACTCGTTCGGCCCAGATGCGGATCCAGTATGTGCCGCCTGGCTATTCGTGCTCGACTTGACGAGGAGATCGACGTGCCCCGGCGACGCCTGTTCGGCCAATCCACCGTCGAGTTCGCGCTCATCGCTGTCCCGTTTTTCCTGCTGGTCTTCGGGATCATCGAGGGTGGCCGGCTGGTGTTCACCTACCACGAGATCCAGAACGCCGCCCGGGAGGGCACCCGGTACATGGTGGCCCACGGGGCCTTCGCCGATGACCCGCTCGCGCCCGGCGACACCACCGAAGTCGAGGACTACGTGCTCAGCAAGACCGCCGGGCTCGAACCGGCGTCGCTGGAGATCTCGGCTAACTGGCTCGACGGCAGCAACGAGCCAGGCAAGCGTGTCGCGGTGGAGGTTCAGTACGAGTTCGAGCCGATCGTCGGGATGGTGCTGGGCGCCGACCCGATCACGCTGACGGCCCGCAGCGAGATGCGCATCCATTATTGATCCGTATCGACTTGGCCGTGCGCGGCGAGGGGGAGGGCACGATGCGAAACCGATTTCGCTCAGGGATACTGAAGCTCCGCGGGCTGGCGGCTGGCGTGGCCGGCGCCCTGCGCCGTCCGGCCCACGCCGGGCAGACGATGGTGCTCTTCGCCCTGATGGCCGTCGTCCTCGTCGGCTTCCTCGGCCTGGCGATCGACGCGGGCTACCTCATCACCGAGCGGCGCGGTGTCCAGAACGCGGCCGACGCCGCAGCGCTCGTTGCAGCCCGGCTGCGCAGCCGGGGAGCAGCAGAAGAGGCCGCCACCGCAGCGGCACTTGCCTACGTGGCGGGTAACGAGTACGACGGCGCAACTGTTGACATCGAGTACGATGACGATCGTTATCGAGTGACCGTCAGCGTCCGTCAGGAAGTGCCACCCTTCTTCATCGGCGTACTTTATACAGGTGATTGGGTCACCGAAGCGACCGCAACCGCCACGTGGACTCCCATCCAGACTCCATATGCGCTCATCGCGCTCGGATATGATCCCGCTCCCGGCATCACGTTCTCCGGTTTGAACGCACCCCAGGGAGGCATCACGATCCAGTGCGATCCACCCACGCAGAACTGCGGCAGTATTGGATCGAATTCGGATATTACGTTCAACGGTAATCCCAGCGGTGATATCGGCGGCAACATCTCGGCGGTCGGAGCACTTGACAGCGTCCCCTCGAGCTTCCAGTACGGGGGCACTGCTGCGGGCGGGCAAGCAGACATTCTTGACCCCTTCGCTGGGACGCCGAAGCCCGAGTGCAAGGAGGAGGGCACGATCACGATCGATGACCAGGGTCGGTGGCATCTGTCACCCGGACTGTACACTGATTTTCAAGCCAGCGCTCCGACGCCTACCTCTACTCCCGGTGGCGGTGGTGGCAAGGATGGCAACAAGGGTGGTGGCAACGGCGGTAGCGGTGACAGCGATGGGAGCGGTGCCCCGAAGCCCAAGGAGGTCATCTTCGAGGGGCCAGGGATTTTCTGCTTCTCTGGCGAGAAGGCGTCACTAAGCGTCGAGAACAACATCCCGCACCGATCGAACGGCGGCGTACTCCTCTACTTCACCGGCGGCGCGACGATCGACTTCCAATCCGGTGACAGCTCGGATCTGATCGTCAGCAGTGCTCAAGCTACGGGTGATTCACTGGGGAACAGCAACTGGAACCAGATGGCGATCTGGGTCGACAACACTCCGGTCAGCCAGTGTAGGGGTCAGGGCGACAAGAATACTGTTCGCCTTGAGGGGAAAGGCGAGTTGAACATACAAGGGGCTATCTACGCGCCGAACTCGCAGATCGCCCTGAAGGGCAATTCGAACAGTGCAACAGTTGGTGGACCGGTAGTAGGACACTGTGTGGACATCGGTGGAAGCGTCATTTTCACCATTACCGTGCCCGAGGAACTCCAGACGAGTCAGGGCCAGGTATATCTCATCGAGTAACATTTTTATTTTCCGCTCGTGAGTGTCACACTGGAGCTGCCCGCACAGTGATGCGGACGGCTCCTCGCTGTCTCCTGAGTATGCCCTGCTCTTTCCCGGCCCATCCTGAGGAGATAACGGATGAGAACACGCTAGCCCTACCGGCCTATCCACGATCAGGACCAATGGGCTCTATACCATGACCTAAGAGCTACTCATCATAGGAGCGTGACAGCGAGACCTACGCTCGAACGGGGGACGACCACGCGATGCTGCACGCACGCTCCCGCAACGACCGCTCCCGACCCGGCCAATCCCTGGTCGAGTTCGCGCTGCTGGCCACGACCCTCGTCCTGATGCTCGGGCTCGCGGTCGATGGGGCACGCGCCTTCTCCGCCTGGATCGTCATGGGCAACATGGCGCGCGCCGCGGCCCAGTACGGTACGATCGGGCCGATCCTGGATCCGGCCGTCGATCAAGAGGACGAGATCGAGGCCGGCATGAAAGCCGCTGCCGAGGCCGAGCTGAACGACCAGTTACTCGCCTTCGTCTTCAACGGCACGGCCGGCCCGGATGTCGAGGCAGAGTTGATCGAGAACGACCCCGACACCGTCGTCGGCGACTGCGCAGCCCGCGCGATGGTCAGCTATGACTTCGAGCCACTCTTCATCCCAGTCTTCCCCGGGTTCGAGATCCAGCGCCAGGCCACGATGCGCATCCAGTACGTGCCGCCGGGCTTTGAGTGCCCGCTGTGAGTGCGGTTGGGGAGGGGATGAGCGTGCTTCGCCAGCGGGCTGCCGGCCAATCGCTCATCGAGTTCGCGCTGGTCGCGCTGCCATTCCTGCTGCTCACCTTCGGGGTCATCGAGGGCGGGCGGCTGCTCTTCACCTACCACGAGGTCAACAGCGCCGCCCGCGAGGGTGTCCGCTACATGGTCGCCCACGGCGCGCTGCATCCGGATCCCGCCGAGCGGCTCGGCCCCGGCGACGAGGCCGCGGTGGTGGACTACGTGCTCGACCGGACGGCCGGCCTCGACCCCGCCGACCTGACCGTCACGCCGGTCTGGAACGACGGGGGCAACGCGCCAGGGCAGGTCGTCTCGGTTCAGGTGACCTACCAGTTCGAGCCCATCATCGCCATGGTCTTCGGGGCCGGCCCGATCGAGCTACGGGCCACGAGCGAGATGCGCATCCATTATTGAGGGGATGGACAACCCCCCGTGGTTGCCCTTACGGAAGCGTTTTCGGCGGAGGCCATGCCCACAGGAGGAACATCTATGTGGACATCAATTGTCGCCACCATACGGAACCGCCTCGCAGCTGCCGCCGGCCGGCACGCCCGGCCGGCCCGGGCCGGGCAGGTCATGGTCCTCTTCGCGCTCATGCTCACGGTGCTGGTCGGGTTCCTGGGGTTGGCCATCGACGCCGGCTTCCTGCTGGCCGAGCGGCGCGCGGTGCAGAACGCGGCCGACGCCTCGGCGCTCTACGGCGGGCGGCTCTTGAGCCAGGGCAAGACGACGGCTCAAGCCAGAGCCGGGGCACTCGCCTACGCTGCCCAGATCTACGGCTACGCCTCCTCTGCCCCGGGCGTCCAGATCACTGCCGAGGCGACGGCCACGCAGGTGCGGGTGGAGATCACGCGCGAGTTGCCGCGCTTCTTCCTCGGCGTGCTGTACACCGGCGACTGGTCGGTGCACGCCAACGCCGTGACCCGGATCAACCCGGAGACCGGCCCGTACGCGATGATCGCCCTCGGCAAGCTGCCCGACTACAGCGGCATCGACTTCAACGGCAACAACACCATCGAGGTCACCTGTAGCCCGCCGCAAGTGGGATGTGGCAGCATCGGGTCGAACTCTAACATCACCTTCAGCGGCAGCGGCAGCTCGATCGAGGCCACCATCTGGGGCAACCTCGGGGCGATGGGCAATATCGAGGAGCTGCCCACCGGCTTCCACGTCGAGGGCGACGTGGCCGGCGGCACGGGGGAGATCGACGACCCGTTCGCCAGCGTAAATGCGCCGAACTGCGACAGCATGCCGACGAAGAGCGTCCCCGGAGGCCCGCCGAACGAGCCGGTGGTACTCACGCCCGGGCGTTACACAGGTAACATCAGGAGACAAAACATTGTGCTCCTGCCCGGTGTGTACTGCTTCGAAGGCAAGCTCGAGGTCATCGGCAACGGCTCGATCACCGGCACCGGCGTCCTGCTCTACTTCCGCGGTCCCGACGGCCTGTTCGTCCCGGGGAATGCCACGATCGACCTGACCCATACCGGTGACCCCGCCTGGAAGAACATCGTCATCTGGCTGGCGAGCTGCGACAAGGAGCTACAGCTCGACGGCAACGGCGACATGGTGATCACGGGAGCCGTCTACGCGCCCTGCTCGCACATCGACCTCGGCGGCACCGCGGACTCCCAGGTCGTGAACGGGATGGTCGTCGGCCGCACGATCCGGCTCCACGGCGACGTGACGATCAACCTGGTGACTGACAGCAACTACACCGCCGGCCCCAAGCAGGTCTACCTGATCGAGTAGCCACCGAGGTATCCACCCTCAACCCTTTCCCTGGCCTTCGGCACTTTCGGGGGCGTCACTGGTGGCTGCTCGACCGGTGCTCGGAGCGTGGAGCCGGTGACGCCAGTGTGCTCCTGGAGCGATGCCCGCCGAGCGGCAGGCTAGCGTTGACCCGG
>BEIC01000112.1 GCA_002898875.1 bacterium HR26 | reverse complement strand
GGAGCGGGAGACGGGATTCGAACCCGCGACAACCGGCTTGGAAGGCCGGCACTCTGCCAACTGAGTTACTCCCGCCTGGTCGGGGTGAGAGGACTCGAACCTCCGACCTCAGCGTCCCAAACGCCGCGCGCTACCAACTGCGCCACACCCCGAGCCAGTCGCATCCCATAGTATAGCAGATATCCCGGCCGATCTTCACGGTCAGGATAGGCGCGGCACCAGCCGGGCGAAGCGGCGCCGGCCCACCTGGATCACCGTCGGGCGGTCCAGCCGCACGACGAGGTCGGGATCCTCCACGCGTTGCCCATCGAGCCGCACGCCGCCCTGAGCGATCAGGCGGCGTGCTTCGTTGTTGCTGGAAGCGAGACCGGCCTGCACCATGATCTGCACGATCCACCCTTCGGCGGGGACTTCGATCTCCGGCATCTGCTCCGGCAACTCCCGCCGGCGGAAGAGCCGGTCGAACGCCTCGCGCGCTCGCTCGGCGGCCTCGACGCCGTGCAGGTCGGCAACGATTTGGAACGCCAGCCGCTCCTTCACGTCGCGCGGGTTCACCTGTCCCCGCTCCGCGCCGAGCAGCATGGCGTCGATCTCCTCGTCGGGGATGTCGGTCAGCAGCCTCAGGTAGTCGCCCAGCACCCAATCGGGGATCGACATCAGCTTGCCGAACATCTCTTCCGGCGGCTCGGTCACGCCGATGTAGTTGTCCAGGCTCTTGCTCATCTTCTGGACGCCGTCGGTGCCGACTAGCAGCGGGACGGTCAGGATGTTCTGCGGCTCCTGGCCCATCTCGCGCATGATGTCGCGTCCGACCAGCAGGTTGAAGGTCTGGTCGGTACCGCCGATCTCGACGTCGGCCTGGATCGCGACCGAGTCGTACGCCTGAAGCAGCGGGTAGAGCAGCTCGGTAATCGAGATCGGCGAGCCCTCCTGGTAGCGGCGGGCGAAGTCCTCGCGATCCAACATCCGGGCGACGGTGTACTTGCTGGTGAGCCGGATCACGTCCTCCAGGGTGAAGGTATCGAACCAGGTGCTCTGCCAGACGATCTCGGCTCGGTTGATGTCGACCACCTTGAAGAACTGGTCGAGGTACGTCTGCGCGTTGGCGCGCACTTCCTCGGCAGTCAGCATGGTGCGCTGGACTGAGCGCCCCGATGGATCGCCGATACGGGCAGTCCAGTCGCCGATGATCACGACGACCTGGTGCCCGAGCGCCTGGAACTCGCGCAGCTTGCGGAAGCAGACATAGTGCCCGAGGTGGATGTCTGGCCGGGTGGGATCGACGCCGAGCTTCACTCGGAGTGGTCGCTCGCCCAGCAGCTTGCGTCGCAGGTCATCGCGAACCACGACCTCGACCACGCCGCGGGTGAGCAAGCGATCGACGGCGGCAGCTCGATCCAGTTGGCTAACCATCGGCTGAGACTGCTCCCTCTGCCAAGTTGAGAATCGCCCAGGTCAGGGGCGGTGGCCAACCCTCTCCCAAGTTTGCCAGGATTTCTCGAGTCGCGCGCTCGTCGGCTTTCATCTGCTCGATCAACGCGTCGACGCTCGGAAACCACATGTCGCCGCGCAGCCGGCGAACGAAGAGAACGGTGAGCCGTCGCTCATAGAGATCGAGGGTGACATCGAGCAGATGGACCTCGATCGCGCGCTGCTGGTCCTGGAAGACCGGGCGTGTGCCGATGTACGCCATGCCCGGCAGAAGCCCGGGCGATCCGTCGATCGAGACCTGGACCACGTAGATCCCGTCGGCCGGGACAGCGAGCCGGTCGATGAGCCGGAGGTTCGCAGTCGGATAGCCAAGGAGCTGGCCGCGACGGTGGCCCTCGATGACGTCCCCGGTGAGGGAGTAGGGGCGTCCCAGCAGCTCGGCGGCGATCTCGATCGAGCCGGCGCTCACGAGCTCCCGGATGCGCGTGCTGCTGATCGGCTCCGTGTCGAGGTCGACGCGCGGCACCACTGTGACGTCGAAGCCGTAGTGCACCCCGAGCTCGCGGAGCGTATCCACCGAGCCGCTGCGGCCACGCCCGAAGCGGAAGTCGTCGCCGACGACCAGCTCGACCGGAGCAGCGGCGCGGACGACCTGCTCGATGAACGCCTCTGGCGTCTGCCGGGCGAACTCCTCATCGAACTGGAGCACCAGAACTGCGTCGATGTAGCATGCCCCGATCAGAGCTACGCGCTCCTCGAGAGTGCAGAGGCGCGGTGGCGCTTCCTGCGGCCGCAGCACTTCGGCGGGCAACGGGTCGAAGGTCAGCACGAGGCTGCGGACGGCCTGCTCGGCCGCTCGCTCGCGCAGGCGACCGAGGAGATACTGGTGACCACGGTGCACGCCGTCGAAGTTGCCGATGGTGAGGGCGTGCGGCTGCCTGGGCAGCTCAGACAGAGCACGGTACAGGAGGGCCGGCATAGCTGATATCTCGTCCTCACTCGAGCCGATCAGCGACGACTACGGCTGGTGACCACTGTTCACGGGTTCGATGGTAACGGGCAATCCCCAGCCAGCTCCCATCCAGGGAATATACGCGAGCGAGAGACTGGTCGGCGAGCGAGCCAGGGCGACGCACCGGCGCCCCATGATACCACGCGTTTGCCTGGCCGGCGCTCAGGACGAGCGCCGGAAGCCCGCTCAGGGCCGCGTCTGGGTGCCAGGCGATCTGCCGCCAGGCCTCGACCGAGAGCAGGGGTTCGAGTTCATCCAGCGACCAGGCATCTGATACGGTGAACGGGCCGACGCGCGTGCGGATCAGGCCGTGAAGGTAGGCTCCGGTGCTGAGGACCTCGCCGAGGTCGCGGGCGAGCGAGCGAACGTAGACGCCCTTGCCGCAGTCGATTGCCAGCACCAGGTCAGGGTACGCGTAGTGCAAGAGCTCCAGCCGGTAGATGACGACGCGCCGCGGCGCGGCCTCGACGGCTTCGCCGGCCCGTGACCGGCGGTAGAGCGGCCTGCCGCCCACTTTGATCGCCGAGAAGGCCGGCGGCACCTGCTCGATCTCACCCTCGAAGCGGCGCAGCGCGCGCTCTACCTCGGCCCGTGTCGGTTCGATTGCCGGCTGGGGGGTCGGGAGGACGTCCCCCTCGAGATCGTCGGTGCTACTGGTGGCTCCCAGGACGATATGCGCCAGGTACTGCTTGCCGGCATCCTGCAAGTACGAGGTGAGGCGCGTGGCCTGACCGACGGCGATGAGGAGGACGCCCTCGGCGGCTGGGTCGAGTGTCCCTCCGTGGCCGACCCGCTTCTCACGAAGCCGGCGTCGAATCCAGTTCACGACATCGTGCGAGGTCCAGCCACGCGGTTTATCGATGACCAGGAGACCGTGCACGGTCGTCATGCTCAGGCATCACCCGCGAGCACGTAGTCGGGGAGAGATCGAGCAACGGTGGCCAGAAAGGCCTGGCGGGCTTCCTCGCCAGGGGGCAACCGGCAGCCCGCGGCGCGGCTATGACCGCCGCCGCCGAACTGGCTGGCGATTTGAGCCACGTCCACTGCATCGCTCGTGGAGCGCAAGCTAACTCGCCACCCGTCGGGCTGCCGGTAGAACATGATCGCCACCAGCGCGCCCTCGGTGCCGCTCAGGAAGTTCACGATCCCCTCCCCTTCAGCCGCGGTTGCGCCGCTCTCCTCGAGCATCTCGGGTGTGATCTCGGTCCAGACGATCGCGTCCTCGAAACGGGCGCGAGCCAGCGCCAGGCCCCAGAGGCGAACGGTGGAAAACGGCTTCTGGCGGAACAGGTGGGTAACGATCTCCGGCAGGTCGGCGCCGGCCTCGAGGAGATGGGCTGCTAGGCGCATGGTCTTCGGGCGCGTGCTCGACGTTTGCAGCCCCAGCGTATCGCCGTAGATGCCGGTGAGGAGACAGGTCGCGAGAGCCGGGGTGAGCGGCAGGCCAAGCTCAACCACCAGCTCGGTCAGGATCTCGGTCGTCGCCGACGCATCCGGGTCGACCAGGTCGACTGCACCGAACCGCGTATTCGTGACATGGTGATCGATGTTGACCATCGGGATCGAGCCGTCAAACCAGCCGGGGAAGGCCTGGAAGAGCGGCCCAAGCCGGCTCGGATCGGCGCAGTCGACCAGGACGATCCGGTCGAATCGCCTTTCGGAGGACTGCTTTGGTTCGGAAAGCTGATCGACTGCGGGGAGAAAATGGAGAGCGCGGGGCACGCGACCGTCGCCGGTTGTCACCACCAGCGTCCGGCTCGCGCCCTCGAGCAGCAGCCGCACGGCGAGCACCGAGGCAACGGCGTCAGCGTCGGGGTTCGCGTGCGTGGCGATGAGGATGACTCGCCCCGACGCCATCGTTTCCCAGGCGAGCCGCAGGTGGTGGGGAGTGTAGCGGCCGTCCGGATCGACGGAGTCTTTCGGCATCCGCGTTCACCTCGCCTGCTCGTTCGAGTCACCTGGCTCAACCGCCGCCTCGGGATGGAGCTGCTCGCGCAGCATATTGAGCGTTCGCGTTACCTGCTCAGCATACTCCATGGAGCGGTCGAGCCGGAACGTGAGTTCCGGGATGTGACGCGTGCGCATCCGCGGCTTCAACAAGCGCCGGATGAACCCAGTAGCCCCATTGAGGGCATCGATGGTGGCAGCCTGCTCTTCCTCGCTGCCGTAGACCGAGGCGAAGACCTTCGCATGGCGGAGATCCGGGCTCACCTCGACTCGGGTAATGCTGACGAACCCGAGCCGGGGGTCGCGCATCTCGCGCCGGATGATCTCGCTGATCTCGTCTCGCAGGAAATCGGCCACCCGCTGCTGCCGGAGGCTGTTCATGTGCCCGCCTCCTTCCAGGCCGTCGCGAGCTCGGCCGGCGGCATGTGCGGGAGAACGATCGCTCCACGCCGCCAGCCGAGACGCTCCCATCCAGCCTCATGCACCCCGTGGCACTTCCTCGACGTGGTAGAACTCGATCTGATCGCCTACCTGCACGTCGTTGAAGCCCTCGATTGCTAGGCCGCACTCGTAGCCGGCCGCCACTTCGCGGACGTCCTCCTTGAAGCGCCGGAGTGAGGCCACGACACCGTCGTGGATGACCGCACCATTGCGGAGCACCCGCACGCGAGCGTTCCGCAGGGCCTTGCCGCTCAGGACGTAGAGCCCGGCAACGATCGTCCGGTTCGGCAGCCGGAAGGTCTCGCGCACCTCGGCGTAGCCGTCGGTCACCTCTCGAGTCTCCGGCGCGAGCAGGCCGGAGAGCGCAGCGCGGATATCATCGAGCAGGTGGTAGATCACGTTGTAGTAACGGACGTCTACGCCGGCAGCATCCGCCGCCCGCCGCGCCGCCACGTCCGGACGGACGTTGAAGCCGATCACGACGGCCCCGGTGGTGGCCGCCAGCATGACGTCGGACTCCGAGATCGCGCCGGTGCCGCTATGGACCACCGTGATGCCAACAGACTCGGTCTCCTCGTTGAGCTTCGCCAGTGCGTTCTGGATCGCCTCCAGCGAGCCCTGGACGTCAGCCTTGAGCACGATACGTAGCTCACGCGTCTCGCCGGCCTCGATCCCGGCATGCAGCTCGTCCAGCTTGACGACGCGTAGCTCGCTGAAGGTCTCCGCTCGCCGCTGGCGAGCGCGCTCCTCGGCGAGCTCGCGCGCGGTCTTCTCGTCCTCCACTACCTGCAGGATATCGCCCGCCTCGGGAACCTCGAGCAAACCGAGGATCTCGACCGGCATCGATGGTCCGGCGCGGCGTACCCGGCGACCGCGGTCGTCGAACATAGCGCGGATGCGGCCCCAGGTGCTGCCGACGACGACCACGTCGCGAAGCTGCAGCGTACCGGACTGAATCAACACGGTTGCGACCGGGCCGCGCATCTGGTCGACCTTTGCTTCGATGATGACCCCGATCGCCGGCCGGTTCGGGTTGGCCTTAAGCTCCATCAGATCGGCGACGAGCAGGATCATCTCGAGCAGGTCCTCGATGCCCAGCCGCTGCTTCGCCGAGATCTCGACGACCGGCACGTCGCCGCCGAACTCCTCGGGCACGACGCCGACCTCAGCGAGCTGCTGCTTGACGCGCATCGGGTTCGCCGTCGGCAAGTCGATCTTGTTGATGGCCACGATGATCGGCACATTCGCCGCCTTCGCGTGGCTGATCGCCTCGCGTGTCTGCGGCATCACGCCGTCATCGGCCGCTACGACGAGGACGGCGATGTCGGTGACCTGGGCTCCACGGGCCCGCATGGCGGTGAAGGCCTCGTGGCCTGGGGTATCCAGGAACGTGATCTTCCGGCCCTGGACCTCGACCTGGTACGCGCCGATGTGCTGGGTGATGCCCCCGGCCTCGCCCTCGGCGACATTGGTCTCCCGGATAGCATCCAGCAGCTTCGTCTTGCCATGGTCCACGTGGCCCATGATCGTGACGACGGGCGGCCTCGGCTGCGCCTCCGGGTCGACTGCGCCCTCACGGAGTTGGTGCTCGATCGCGGCGCTCGCCTGCTGAACGACCTCCGGCACGTGCTCCTCGGTCTCGACGCCGAACTCGGCAGCAACTGCCGCGGCGGTCTCGTAGTCGATCTGCTGGTTGATGCCGGCCATGATGCCACGGCGGATCAAACTCTTGATGACCTCGACGGCACTGACGCCGATGGCCTCAGCCAGTTCGCCGACTGTCACCACGCTCCCGAGGACGACCGGACCGGTAAGCGTCGTGGTGCGGGCGGCGGGTCGTGCCGAGACATTCGGCGCCTCCTCGTAGGGCCTCGGGCTCTTCCCTCGCGCTCTCTTCTGTCGCTGCTTCTGACTCATGGTTCTCCCTCCTCAAGCAGTATCGGTCTCGGGCTGTGCCCTGCGCTCGCTCTCCTCCTCATCGCGGCGGAAGTACAGGTCGGCGTAGCGCAGGAGCTCAGCCCGGAACTCCGGCGGCACGGTCGTGCGCAGGGCACGCTCGAGGGCATTCCCCTCGGCGGCCAGTTGCCAGCACGAGAACCGCCGGCACAAGTAGGCACCCCGGCCGTTGCGCTTGCCCGTGGGGTCGATCGCCAGCTCACCCTCCGGGGTGCGGACGATCCGCACGAAGCTCCGCTTCGCGTCCTTCTCCCGGCACACCACGCAGGTGCGGAGTGGGATGTGCTTCAGGCGCGGACCACGGCGCCGGGTTGGGGTCGCCTGTCGCTCGCTCATTCGTGCCCCCTCACCGCGTCGGCGTGCCGCTACGAGACGCGCGATGGCTGCTCCTCAGCCAATGGTAGCGCACGGCCAGTCTCGAAATCGTAGCGAGCGCGCAGCTCCCGATCGTAGTAGACGTTCACCACGCCGTCGACGATCTCGACGTCGACACTCTTGAGGATCAGGTCGGCGGGCAGTGGGCCGAACTCGCGCTCGCGCACGCTGATGGTGCCATCGGCGCGGACCAGGCGCGGCTGCCGGCCCAAGGCCATCATGTCCTGCGGCATCTCCGGCAGGCCGGCAGCGGCGCGCAGGAACAGGCCCTCCTGGTCACGCAGCGACTCCGGATCCTTGATGTCGATGCGCCAGCCGGTGAGCTTGTAGGCCAGCCGCGCGTTCTGGCCGTCCTTGCCGATAGCCTGCGACATCTGGTCCGTCGGGACGATGACGCGAGCCACCTTCTCGTCCTCATTCAGGAAGACGCTGATCGGCTTGGCCGGGCTGAGCGCGTTGCTGATGAAGGTCCGCGTGTCAGGCGACCACTCGATCACGTCGATCTTCTCGCCGGAGAGCTCGGTCACAATGTTCTGGATCCGAACCCCCCGGACGCCGACGCAGGCGCCGACCGGATCGACCTTCTCCTGGCGCGCGGCGACGGCTACCTTCGAGCGCTGACCCGGCTCGCGGGCGATCGCCATCACCTCGACGGCGCCACTGAAGATCTCCGGCACCTCCAGCTCAAGGAGCCGCTTGATCAGGTTTGGGTGCGTCCGCGAGACGACGAGCTGCGGGCCACGCGGGTCCTTGTTGACCTCGAGCAGGTACACCTTGATGCGCTGGCCTGGGCGGTAGCGCTCGGTCGGGATCTGCTCGCGGGCAGGCATGATCGCCTCGGCCTTGCCGAGGTCGATGATGACGGCGCGTGGGTCAGCCCGCTGGACGATGCCAGTAAGGATCTCGCCGACGCGATCGACGTACTCGTTGTAGATCGTCTCGCGCTCGTAGTCACGGATTCGCTGCAGGATGACCTGCTTGGCCGTCTGTGCGGCGATCCGGCCGAAGTTGGCAGGCGTCCGCTCCAGACGAACGACGTCGCCGACAACGGCCTTCGGGTCGATCGTTCGCGCCTCCTGGACCGAGATCTCACTGAGTGGATCCTTGACCTCCTCGACCACCCGCTTGGGTGCGAAGATCCGGATCTTGCCCGTGTTGACGTCGATCTCGATCTCGACCTCTTCCTCGGACCCGGTAATCTTCTTGTAGACAGTGCGCAGGGCATGCTGCACGGAATCCATGACCGCCTCGCGCGGGATACCACGCTCGGCAGCAATCTGGGCGATTG
This sequence comes from bacterium HR26, assembly GCA_002898875.1. GTDB lineage: Bacteria > Chloroflexota > Chloroflexia > Thermomicrobiales > Thermomicrobiaceae > Thermalbibacter. Next base: position 143 of record BEIC01000112.1, on the reverse strand, counting down.
CTGTGTACAGATCGCTCTTCATCGACTGGTTCCTCCTTTCTCGGGGCTCTGGGCTGGCCGCGCAGGCTCTCGGTCTGCGGCCGCCGGGCAAAAATTAAAGTGGGCGTGGCCCACTTTGACTGGGCGCTTCGTTGACCATTACA
>BEIC01000111.1 GCA_002898875.1 bacterium HR26 | reverse complement strand
CGCTCCCGCGACTCGTGAATTCCCCAGAACCGATCGTTGCGAGCGATTACGCTGTCGGTCAGCTTTGCTGCATCGTTGGGCAAGCCCACGCGATTCAGGGCCATGGTGGGCACGTTCACGAGGACCTCGAGTGTTCCCGTAGATGCTATAGCCTTGACAGTCTCCCAATACAGGTTCATGCTGAAAGAATCAACAAAGACGTGGCCCCTCCTAGTACGATCGATACAATATATCGGGATGATCTGCTCGATCAGTACCTGGTTACAGTCACCATGAATGATAGTGATCCGACGATCCGGAAATTCCTTCTGAAGTTCTTTAAGTCGCTGTGCACGACGCGAGTCCATCTCAATAAATGTATAGGAGTGGAATGAATGCTCGACCTTGAGTGCTACCCGTGGCGAGCCGTCGATGGAGCGCTGATCGTCTCTTGCCCTGGCATGCCCAGTACCAGCGAACGCATCTATGTAGTGGTAGCCGTTGCGACACCATAGCTGGCGGGCCATGATTCGCGTGTAAGCAGCGAGGTACTTACTGAGCAGGTTCAGCTTGAGTTCGGACCAAGGACCGACCGTGTCTTCATCCAAGTGCGCCATGTGATGTAACACCCCCGAGGACGTAGACCGACTGATTCCAGCGTACGTATATTGAGGATACCTAAGCGCACCGCTTCTGACAAGTCATAAGTAGGCTGGTAACGCCAAGAGGAATTGACGAGCAAGGTTGTCGATAGGAATCCTCGCCCTGCAGCCGCGCTTCATGAGATGCTAGTGCTGTGGATCACGTCAGGCTCTCGGTCCTGGCAGCGGGCGAACTCTGATCCGGTCATCCTCCACGACAGCGAAGCATCCTGCCCAGGTGATCGAACTCTCTAATGCAGCGGCGACTCTCGTTGCCAGTTCCTCGGGAGAAGAGGCGTTCAGCCGCAAGAGAATGATGCCGGAAGATGCCGGGAGACCGGCATGAAAGGCGAGCGCTCCGAAATCCTTGTCGAAGGTGATCAGGATTCGATCCTCGGTAACCGCCCTCTGCAGGATCTTCCTATCCGGCCAACCCGGATTCTCTACCCTTATCCACGCAACGTCGTGACCGAGCTCTCTCAGCCGGTCGACCACTGCGGCAGGCACGTTCTCGTTCGCAAGAAATCGCATCATAGCCCTACTGGATAGACGCGCTCGGTGCTCAACACCTCTTGCGCGTACCGCAGGCATGCGCGGATGTCCTCGACCGTTATCCCCGGGTAGTTCCGGAGGATGTCCTCTTCCGACCAGCCCTGTGAGAGCAGGTCGATAATGAACTCCACGGCGAGTCGCGTGCCCCTGATCACCGGCTTGCCCATCAGAACTTCCGGGTCGACCGCGATCCGCTCTCGCCAGTCCATGACGTCGCTCCCTCGGCGGCTATCTCCGGCGTGTCTTCACCTATCGTACCTGGTCATCTCTGCTCGGTCACCTGTGCGACGGCTCCCACCCTGCCTGCCCCTCGTCGAACCTCGATTGCGAGTCGCCTGCGAGCTCCATCCGGCTCGAAGTGGTCACCGGCGTGTGGGATTCACCACGTCCCGAGGACGCGGTGCTGTCGAACACTCCCGCTGGGTGTCGGGTGCGTCTCTCTCCCGACCCTGGACGGGCCCCAGCCACCGGAGGCGTCGTCTGCCTACGAGACGCGGTCCGGTGTCTCACCGCTGGGTGACCATGACCGGTCAGGAGCCCTCGCGGCGCAGGGTACGGCCCGGTTCCAGCAAACTTCGGGCGCTCGTGCCTACACGATGCTGGCGGCGCTCGCTCTCGCGCCCGGTAGCGCGCCTCGGTGCCGGCGCTGGGGGCTCCACCCATGCCGGCACGAGGGAAGCGAATGATGCGGGGGCCACATCAGGTGGCGGCTGACCCCGGTCGCCGTGAGGCGGCAGGGTAGGTCGACCTGACTCGGAGCGGCAGACGCGGGAACCAGGGTACCCCCGGCAGGATTCGAACCTGCGACATGCGGCTTAGAAGGCCGCCGTTCTGTCCACTGAACTACGGGGGCACGCTCGCTCGCCCGGGGCGCCGGGGCCGCGTTCGAGGCTGACGACCGCTCTGGCCGGCCCGGCCGCCCAGCCGTCCGAACGCCCATTCGGGCCTCTCCTATTGTACCCGACCCACCCACGCGCGTCAGGGTTGCGCGCGGTGCCCCGCTCCTCCGGGATGCGACAAAGCAACCTGCCCCTCCATGTCAGGGCGTCCTGTCATCGCGCCGCCACCCTGTCCGTATGCCCTGATCGGCCCGCGCGAGCCAGCGAGTTCCGGCGTGCAACGGCCCGCTGACCACGTTCACCCGGACCTGCCCACGCGCGTCAAGGCGTCCCGGGGGGCAAAGACCGCATCGCCCACCACATCTGGATCTGCACGTGTGCCCGGGGGAGACCGGCGGCGAGCCGGCGGGCTCGACTGCGCGCCAGGGCGCGCAGTCTGCCTGAACGAGGCGCGGCGGGGCGATGCGACTCGCCAGCGCGGCGGGGACGAACATCACCGCTCAGAGCGACACTGGAGCGCCGACCACGATATCACTCGCGCGGGCCGACCGGCTGGGGATGATCCCTCTGCGCTATCCCAGCCCCGGCCTCTCTCCTCAGCACGCAGGCGTGAGCGCCTTGCAGGGGGGGCGAAAGCGGCCGAACAGAGGCTGTGTTACACTAGCCTGGCGATCGGGCTTCTGCGCTCATAGCTCGAGCGGTGCACGAGAAACCGGTCGCGCGAGCTGTTGGCCCGGCGCCGGCTCTGGGTGCCGGGCACGCGATATCCCGTGATCAAGGTGGACAATGCAGGTACAACAGGACGAGTGGCTGACCAGCCTCATCGAGGAGCACTTACCCCGTGTCGTCGACCTCACCGCGCGCATCTGCGCGATCCCGGCCCCGACCTTCCACGAGGCCGAGCGCTCGCGCTTCGTGGCGGAGCAGTTCCGCCAGCGTGGCCTGGCGGTGGAGCTCGATGATCTCGACAACGTGGTCGCGCGGCGACCAGGCGAGGGTCACGCGCCGGCCTTGCTGCTAGCCGCCCATCTCGATACGGTCTTCCCTCCGGATACGCCGATCGCGGTCGAGCAGGGCGAGGGCTGGCTGCAGGGGCCGGGGATCGGCGATAACAGCCTGGGCTTGGCCGCTCTGCTGACCCTGGCCGACCTTCTCCAGGCCGCCGGCGTGCAGACGCCGGGTGACCTGCTGCTCGCCGCCAACGTCGGCGAGGAGGGGCTCGGCAACCTGCGCGGCATCCGGGCGCTGATCGAGCGGCATGGCCCGGAGTTGGGCGCGGTCATCGCGGTCGAAGGCCACAACCTGGGGCGGGTCACCCACATCGCGGTCGGCTCCCGCCGGCTGCGCCTCACCGTGACGGGGCCGGGCGGGCATAGCTGGGGCGCCTTCGGGCAGCCCAGCGCCATCCACGTGCTGGCCAGCATCATCGCTGAGCTGACCCGGCTGCCGGTGCCCAAGGAGCCGAAGACGACCTACAATGTCGGCCTGATCGAGGGCGGCGTCTCAGTCAACACGATCGCCCCGAGCGCCTCGGCCGTGATCGATCTCCGCTCGGTCGATCCGGCTGAGCTGGCCCGGCTCAGCCAGTCGCTCGCTGGCATCGTCGAGCGCCACCGGGTCGAAGGGGTCGAGATCACCGAGGAGGTGCTGGGCGAGCGACCGGCTGGCCAGACACCGGTCGAGGCGCCGCTGGTGCAGGCGGCCGCGCAGGTGCTCCGCGAGCTGGGGCTGGAGCCGGTGCTCGACGCCTCCAGCACCGATGCCAACATCCCGATCTCCCGTGGCATCCCGGCGGTCTGCATCGGGTTGACCCGTGGCCGGGGAAGCCATACGCTACATGAGCGTATCGAGATCGAGCCGATCCGGCTGGGCCTGGCGCAGCTCGTCCGGCTGGTCCAGCGCTTCCCCGTCGGGGCCGGCTTGGTGCCCTCGCCAGAGCGCTCGGCCTAGAAGAGGGTTCCGCGTGTGAGCGAGATCTACGTCGCGCTCGACCTCGAAGCGACTGGGATGGATCCCGAGCGCGACGAGATCATCGAGATCGCCGCGATCAAGTTTCGCGATGACCGCGTCCTCGATCGCTGGGAGACGCTGGTCCGCCCGCGGGCGACGGTTCCGCTGTCCATCACCAGCCTGACCGGGCTGACGATGCGCCATCTCCGCCAGGCGCCGCCGTTCAGTGCGGTCGCGTCCAAGCTGCGCGAGTTCGTCCGCAACCATCCGATCGTCGGGCAGTCGCCGGAGTTCGACCTGCAGATGCTGGCCGCAGCCGGGCTGGCACTGCAGAACCCGGTCTACGACACGTTCCAGCTCGCGACCATCCTGCTGCCGGACCTACCGGCCTACAGCCTGGCGAGCATCGCCGCCCGGCTGGGCATCTCGGTCAACCAGCAGCACCGGGCGATGGCGGATGTCGAGACGACCATGGCGGTCTTCCTCGGGCTGCGCGACCTGCTGCTCGAGTACGACCCGGAGACGCTGCGCCGGCTGGCTGACTACGCTCGGACCGCGGGCTTGCCGGTCGCACGTCTCTTCGACGAGGTGCACCGCGAGCTAACCGGCCAGGGTGCCGGCGGGCTGGCCGACCTGCTGGCCGAGCGGCTGCGGGCCGCGCTGCCGGGCGTGAGCCATGCCCCGGAGGCGGTCTTCTTGCTCCAGCGCGACCGCCCCGAGCGGCTGGAGCCGACCGGCCGCGCGCGGCCGATCGATCTAGCACGGCTGCGCGCCTGGTATAGCCAGGATGGGCCGCTGGCCCGCTCGTTCCCGGCCTACGAGGCGCGGAGCCAGCAGGTGCAGATGGCGGAGGCGGTGGCGGAGACGCTGAACCGCGGCGGCCAGCTCCTCGTCGAGGCCGGCACCGGCACCGGCAAGTCGCTCGCTTACCTGCTGCCGGCGGTGCTGCACGCGGTCGAGCGCGGCGAGACGGTGGTGGTCTCCACCAACACGATCGCGCTCCAGGATCAGCTCTTCAACAAGGACCTGCCATTGCTGCGGCGGGCGCTGGAGGAGGCAGCCCGCGGTGACCCGGAGCTGGCCCCGGCCGCGGCCTTCCGGGCTACCGTGCTGAAGGGGCGGAGCAACTACCTTTGCCTGCGCCGCTGGTTCCTGCGCCAGCGCGAGCCGGCGCGCTCGCCGGCCGAGGCGCTGCTCTACGCGAAGATCACCGCCTGGTTGCCACAGACGAATACCGGCGACCGGGCCGAACTGCACCTCAGCCCCGACGAGCAGGCCGCCTGGGCCCAGTTGGCCGAGGAAGAGGGGGCCTGCGTCCCCGGGCGCTGCGTCTTTCATCGGCGCAACCAGTGCTTCCTGTTCCGGGCCCGGGCGGAGGCCGAAGCCGCGCATGTCGTGATCGTCAACCACGCGCTCCTGCTCTCCGACATGCTGGCCGACAACCGTGTCCTGCCGCCGTATCGCCACCTCATCATCGATGAGGCGCACAACCTGGAGGATGAGGCCACGGCCCAGCTCGGCTTCCGGCTCACCCAGGAGCAGGTGCGGGACATCTTCCGGCGCAGCCTCTCGCTCGATAGCCTGGGACGGCTCAGCGGGGTGCTCGGCGAGCTCTGGCAGGCGCTGGCCGAGGTGCCCGCCCCCCGGGCGCGCGACCTGGCCCAGGATCTGCACGCCAGGATCGAGGCGCTTCTGCCAGCGGTGGAGCGGGGGATCCTGCACGTGGAGCGCCTGTTCACCCAGCTCGGCGACTTCGCGCAGCGCTATCAGGTGGATCAGGGCAGCTACGAGCGGCAGGTGCGATTGACGGCGGCCGTGCGGCACGATCCCGCCTGGGACCTGGTCGAGGAGGCGGCTGAGGACGTCGCCATCGAGCTGCGCAGCCTGCTGGGCGCGCTGAGCTGGACGCTGGCTCGCCTCGGCGACCTCCCCACCGACGAGCTCCCAGCCCAGGATGACCTGGTCACCGAGCTCGACCTCCTGGTTCGCGTCGGCCATGAGCTGCACGATCGCCTGGTCGAGACGGTCGCCGCGCCGTCGCCGGAGCGGGTATACTGGCTCACGCTCAATCCCAGCACCGGTCAGGTGGCGCTCAATATGGCTCCGCTCGACGTCTCCGGCCCGCTGCGCGAGCATCTCTTCAGTCGCTGCGACTCGGTCGTGCTGACCTCGGCGACCTTGACGATCGAGCGGTCTTTCAGCTATATCCGCGAACGGCTGGGGCTCCCCGAGGCGCGGGAGCTGCACGTCCCCTCGCCGTTCGACTACGCAGCGTCGACGCTCCTGTGCGTGGCCGAGGACCTCCCGGAGCCGGGGGAGCCGGGGTACCAGCGACAGCTCAACGAGGTGCTCGTGCCCCTGCTGCGGGCGACGCGTGGCCGGGCCATGGTGCTCTTCACCTCGCACAGCTCCTTGCAGAGCACCTACCGGGCGATCAAGCGACCGCTGGAGTCAGCCGGAATCCTGGTGCTCGGCCAGCGGATCGACGGCAGCCCGCGCCAGCTCGTCGAGCGGCTCAAGAGCCGGCCGGAGACGGTCGTGCTCGGGACCAACAGCGTCTGGGAGGGGGTCGACATTCCGGGCGAGGCGCTCAGCGTGCTCGTCATCGCGAAGCTGCCGTTCTCAGTACCGACCGATCCGGTCTTCGCGGCGCGGAGCGAGCAGTTCGCGGACCCGTTCCAGGAGTACGCGGTGCCCCAGGCCGTGCTGCGGCTCAAGCAGGGGTTCGGGCGGCTCATCCGGAGCCGGACCGATTACGGCGTCTGTGTCGTGCTGGATCGACGGATACTGAGCCGGCGCTACGGTCGGACATTCCTCCGCTCGCTGCCGGATTGCCGGCTCGAGGTGACGACGGTCGCCGAGCTGCCGAGCAAGGCCAGCGGGTGGCTGCAGCGACACCGGGAGAACCTCCTGGCGATCTCGCCGGCTGGAGAGGAGGCGTAGCATGGACAACCTGGATCGCAACCTGGCGATGGAGCTGGTACGCACGACGGAGGCGGCTGCCCTGGCGGCTGCCCGGTGGGTGGGCCGGGGCGACAAAACCGCGGCGGATCAGGCTGCGGTCAACGCCATGCGGCGCATGCTCTCGACCGTCCACATGAAGGGCGTGGTGGTGATCGGCGAGGGCGAGAAGGACAAGGCGCCGATGCTCTACATCGGCGAAGAGGTGGGAACGGGGGAGCCCCCGGAGGGAGACCTGGCCGTCGACCCCATCGATGGCACCCGGCTGTGCGCCAACGGCATGCCGGGCGCGGTGTCGGTCGTGGCGCTGGCCGAGCGCGGGTCGATGTACTATCCGCCAGGGATCGTTTACATGAACAAACTGGCGGTTGGCCCCGAAGCCGCGCACGCCATCGACATCACACGCTCGCCGACAGAGAACCTGCATCGCATTGCTGACGCCAAGCGGATGAGCGTGCGGCTGCTGACGGTCGTGGTGCTGGATCGGCCGCGGCATCAGGACCTGATCGAGGAGATCCGGCGGGCTGGGGCACGGATCAAGCTGATCACCGATGGCGACGTCGCGGGTGCGCTGATGACCGCCTTCCCGGAGACCGGGGTGGATGTGCTGATGGGTATCGGCGGCTCCCCCGAGGCGGTGGTGGCGGCGGCTGCGCTCAAGTGCGTCGGTGGGGCCATCCAGTGCACGCTGTACCCGCGGGACGAGGAGGAGCGCCGGGCGGCGGAGGCGGCTGGCCTCGACCTCAACAAGGTGTTGCACACCGATGACCTGGTCCGCTCGGACAACGTGTTCTTCGCGGTGACCGGGATCACGAGCGGCGACCTGCTCGACGGCGTCCGCTTCACGCACGACGGGGCGCGCACGCACTCGCTGGTGATGCGGTCGCGCACCGGCACGATCCGGCGGATCGAGGCGGAGCACCGGCTCGGGAAGCTGCGGGAGTACGAGGCGCTGCCCTTTGACGAGACGCGGTAAGTGTGCTAAAGTAAATTGTGCGGGTAACGCATTCTTCGCTCCCGCCTCATCCTCCGCCGCATGGTAACGACTGGATGACGAAGAGCCCAACGCGGAACCGGCGACGTTGCCGCATCTCAACACCGACGTTAGGTTGGATCCTTGCACTGCTGGGCTAGACCCCGCCACGCGCTGCACAACTGTCGCGCTGCAGTCGGCAGCGGTGTGCGCGGCACCCTCATCACCTCGAGGGTGAGGGCCGAAACAGGATGAGGAGTCTGCTACCCCTCAGCCGTATGTCCGGCGCCGGACCGCCGGCGCCGCCCGCCCGGCGCGACCGCGTCCGCGTCGCGCGCGAGCGTTCGAGCGTGAACCCGCAGATTCAGCGAAACCAGAGTCTGATACTGCCCTAGAGGAGGAATCGAGAACCATGAAGACGACGACACCGACGACCGTAGACGAGATCAAGGAGACAACCGGCCTCACCGTGGCCGAGCTCGAGACCAAGTCGCTCGAAGAGCTCCAGACGATCGCTCGCGACTTCGGCGTCCAGAACGCGTCCCGCCTGCGCAAGCCCGAGCTGATCAACCGTATCCTGCAGGTCCAGACCGAGCAGCAGGGCGGCATCTTCGGCCAGGGCGTGCTCGAGATCGTCGAGGAGGGGTATGGCTTTCTCCGCGGCGAGCGGTACCTGCCGGGGCCGAACGACGTCTACGTCTCGCAGTCGCAGATCCGCCGCTTCGGGCTGCGGACCGGTGACTGGGTCGCCGGGCAGGTGCGGCCACCGAAGGAGAACGAGAAGTTCTACAGCCT
>BEIC01000110.1 GCA_002898875.1 bacterium HR26 | reverse complement strand
GTGGTCGGGGACGGTGGGGTGCAGATGACGCTGTACGAGTTCGCGACGATCGTCGACGAGCAGTGCAACGTCAAGGTCGCGATCATCAACAACGGCTACCTCGGCATGGTGCGACAGTGGCAGCAGCTCTTCCACAACCGGAACTACTCCGAGACGCCGATCAGTAGCCCCGACTACGTGCTGCTCGGCCAGGCCTACCGGATGCCGGCCCGGCGCGTGACCCGGCCGGCCGAAGTGGACGAAGCTATCCAGTGGGCCCGCTCGTTCCGGGGCCCGGCGCTGATCGAGTTCGTGGTCAATCAGGAAGAGAACGTCTACCCGATGATTCCGTCCGGAGGCTCCTTCCGGGAGATGATCGACGTGCACGACGCGCAGGATGGGGAGTGGTAGGGTGCGCAGCCACACGCTGGTCGTGCTGGTGGAGGACAAGCCGGGGGTGATGAACCGGATCGTGAGCCTCTTCCGCCAGCGGGGGTTCAACATCGACAGCATCGCCGTCGGCCATACGGAGACGCCGGGCCTGTCGCGGATCACGCTGGTGGCCAAGGGGGACGACCGGAAGATCGAGCAACTGGTCAAGCAGCTCTACAAGGTGCTCGAGGTCATCAAGATCACCGACGTTACCGACGAGAACTTGATCCAGCGGGAGCTGGCGCTGATCAAGGTGAACGCGACCGAGCGGACGCGCTCGGATATCATGCGGCTGGTCTCGGACGTCTACCGGGCACGCATCGTTGATGCGGCCCCGGACTCGATGGTGATCGAGGTCACCGGCCCGCCGGAGAAGATCGAGTCGCTGATCACGCTGATCCGCCCGTATGGGATCAAGGAGCTGGCCCGCACCGGAGTCGTGGCGATGGCGCGGGGCAGCCGGGCTATTGCGATCGGCCAGCCGGAGGTTGTAGCCTAGGCCGGACGTGGCTGGGAGAGACGCCAACGCTGGCGAGCGGGGTGAGGTACAGGAGAGGTCGGGAGGGACGATGGCCACGATCTACTACGACCAGGATGCAGATCTCTCGTATCTGCGGGAGAAGACGGTCGCGGTACTCGGCTACGGCAGCCAGGGGCATGCGCATGCCCAGAACCTGCGCGACAGCGGAGTGAGCGTCGTCGTCGGGCTGCCGGAAACCAGCCGGAGCCGGGAGCGAGCCGCGGCCGACGGCTTCGAAGTGCTCTCGGTGAGCGAGGCGGCCCGGCGCGGCGACGTGATCTCGATGCTGATGCCCGACCACGTGCAGAAGGGCGTCTACGAGGAGCACGTGGCGCCGGAGCTGGAGCCCGGCAAGGTGCTGATGTTCGCCCACGGCTTCAACATCCACTACGGGCGCATCGTCCCACCGGCTGAGATCGACGTCACGATGATCGCGCCCAAGAGTCCCGGCCATGTCCTGCGTGATCTCTACCGTCAGGGCATCGGCGTGCCGGCACTGATCGCCGTCCATCAGGACGCAAGCGGCCAGGCCAAGCAGATCGCGCTGGCCTACGCGAAGGGGCTGGGTTGCACTAAGGCCGGCGTGCTGGAGACGACGTTCAAGGAGGAGACCGAGACTGACCTCTTTGGCGAGCAGGCGGTGCTCTGCGGCGGAGTGAGCCACCTGATCCAGGCCGGCTTCGAGACGCTGGTCGAGGCCGGCTACCAGCCGGAGCTGGCCTACTTCGAGGTGCTCAACGAGCTGAAGCTGATCGTCGACCTGATCTATGAAGGCGGGCTGAAGTTCATGCGCTACTCGGTCAGTGACACGGCCGAGTACGGCGACTACGTCAGCGGGCCGAAGATCATCGACGATCGAGTGCGCGAGACCATGCATCAGATCCTCCAGGATATCCAGACCGGCCGCTTCGCCCAGCAGTGGATGGCCGAGAACGAGGCCGGCCGGCCGAACTTCTACCGGATGCGCCAGGAGGCGATGCAGCACCCGATCGAGGAGGTCGGTGAGCGGCTGCGAGCCATGATGCCCTGGCTGAAGCCGCGCCAGATCCCATCTTAGGAGGCCTGGCCGGCTCACAGGCGCACCGGCGCGGAGCCGAGCATCGGCAAGCAGGGCGGCGGCATCTGGTCACCCGGTGCGGTCCTTAATGGATGGGCGGCCAGGCCGTCGCTCGAGCGTTCAGCGTGGACCACGCTGAGCTAGGCGCGGCCTCGGTTTTCTGCTATACTGCGATCTGTTGCGTGAGCTTCCCCTTCGGTCTGAAGGGGGAGGGTTCGGGGTATAACCTGGGACGCGAGGGAGCAAGCAGGGCATGGCACTCTATAAGGCCCAGAAGGAAGAGATCATCCAGCAGTATCGTACGCACGAATCCGACACCGGGTCACCTGAGGTCCAGATTGCCCTGCTGACCGAGCGGATCAATACCCTGGTCGAGCATCTGCGCGAGCACCCGCACGATCATCACTCGCGTCGCGGGTTGCTCAAGCTCGTCGGTCGCCGACGGCGGCTGCTCAGGTATCTGCGGGAGACTGATGTCGAGCGCTACCGCACGCTTATCGCCCGTCTCGGACTCCGCCGGTAGCGACGTGTCCACCGAGGCCGATCGAGCCTACGACCATTGCCTGCTCGCTGGCTTCAGGATGCGTCGTCCTGTACAGACGCGACTCTCCGGCCCAGGGGCATACCCCTGGGCTCTTTCTTTGTGGGTCGCCGGGCCGAGCGATTCCCGGCATCGGCCCGTGCGTGCCGGGGAGCGGGGCGGAGTACACGCTATCAGATCACCATGAGCAACTCGGAACCAGTAACGAAGAGTCGACAGCGCTTCGAGGTAGAGGAGTTGGGGTATGCCACCTGTCATCCATGAGAGATCGATCGAGATCAACGGCCGCATGCTCACAATCGAGACCGGCCGCGTCGCCGAGCAGGCTGACGGCGCGGTGACGGTTCAGTACGGGGAGACGGTCGTGCTCTCGACCGTCGTCGGGGCGAAAGAGCCGGCCGAAGGGCTCGATTTCTTCCCGCTGACGGTCGACTATGAGGAAAAAATGTACGCCGCAGGCAAGATCCCCGGCGGCTTCTTCAGGCGCGAGGGCCGGCCCTCCGAGGCGGCTATCCTGGCTGCCCGCTTGACTGACCGGCCGATCCGGCCGCTCTTCCCCAAGGGTTACCGGAACGAGGTGCAGATCATCTCGACCGTCCTCTCGGCCGACCAGGAGAATGAGCCGGATGTGCTCTCGATCATCGGCGCCTCGGCGGCGCTGACGCTCTCGGACATCCCCTGGTATGGCCCGGTCGGGGCGGTTCGTGTGGGGGAGATCGACGGCGAGCTGGTGATCAACCCGACGAGCCGTCAGCTCCTCGAGAGCCGGCTGGACCTGGTCGTCGCCGGCACCGCTGACGCCGTGGTGATGGTCGAGGGGCAGGCGAACGAGATCCCCGAGGAGCGGCTCGTCGAGGCCATTCTCCTGGCCCACCAGGAGATCCGGCGGATCGTCGAGCTGCAGCGTGAGCTTCAGGCGGTGGCCGGCAAGCCCAAGCGCGAGTTCATCCCGCCCGCCGAGAACACCGAGCTGAAGGAGCAGATCAAGGCATACCTCGGCGATCGGCTCGTGGCCGCCGTCTTCAACCCGGACAAGGCTGCCCGGCTGGAGGCGACCGCGGCGCTGCGCCAGGAAGTCATCGCGCACTTTGCGCCGGCCGAGCTGGTGCCCTCGCCGGAGCAGCCCGTCCCGACTGCCAAGGAGGTGGGCGAGCTGTTCGACTCGCTGGTGAAGAGCCTGGTCCGTGAGACGATCCTCGAGCGCGGCGAGCGACCCGACGGCCGGCGGCCGGACGAGATCCGGGAGATCTGGATTCAGGTCGGTGTCCTGCCGCGGCCCCACGGCTCGGCGCTCTTCACCCGCGGCCAGACGCAGGTGCTCACAGTGTGCACGCTCGGCACCAAGGAGGAGGAGCAGCTCCTCGATACGCTGGGGATCGAGGAGTCGAAGCGGTACATGCATCACTACAACTTCCCGCCCTTCAGCGTGGGCGAGGTGCGCCGGCTGCGCGGGCCGAGCCGCCGCGATATCGGCCACGGCGCGCTGGCTGAGCGCGCGCTGCTGGCGGTGATCCCGAGCGAGGAGGAGTTCCCGTACACCATGCGGCTGGTCTCCGAGGTCTTGAGCTCGAACGGCTCGACCTCGATGGCCAGCGTCTGTGGCAGCACGCTGGCGCTCATGGACGCGGGCGTGCCGATCCGCAAGCCGGTCGCCGGGGTGGCGATGGGGCTGGTGACCGACCTGGAGACCAACCGCTTCACGATCCTCAGCGACATCCAGGGCATCGAGGACGCGCTCGGGGACATGGACTTCAAGGTCGCCGGTACCCGGGACGGGGTGACGGCCGTCCAGATGGACATCAAGGTGATGGGCATCACCCCTGAGATCTTGCGCGCGGCGCTGGAGCAGGCGCGCCGTGGCCGGCTCTACATCCTCGATAAGATGGCCGAGGTGCTGCCGGCGCCGCGGCCGGAGATGTCGCCGTACGCTCCGCGGGTCATCCGCATCAAGATCAAGCCGGAGCAGATCGGCGAGGTGATCGGCCCCGGCGGCCGGGTGATCCGCGGCATCCAGGAGTCGACCGGCTCCAAGATCGAGATCGAGGAGGACGGCACCGTCTTCATCAGCGCGGCGGACGAGGAGAGCGCCCGCCGGGCTGTGCGCGAGATCGAGAAGCTCACCCGCGTGCCGGAGGTTGGCGAGATCTTCTACGGGCGGGTGGTCACGATTATCCCGTCCGGTGCCTTCGTCGAGATCCTGCCTGGCAAGGACGGCTTCCTGCACATCTCGGAGATCGCGCCCGGCCGGGTCCGGTCGGTCGAAGATGTCCTCAAGGTCGGGCAGGAGATCAACGTGATGGTTACCGGGATCCGGCCCGACGGGAAGATCAACCTGTCGCGCAAGGCGCTGCTGGAGCGTGAGGCTGCCGAACAGGAGCGTGCGGCGGCAGGCACGCCGTCCGTTCCCGGTACTCGCCCACCCCGCCCCCACGCAGGCGATCGCGAGCCCCGCGGGCCGGATCGCCGCGGTGGACCGCCGTCCGGGCGGCCGGGGGCGCGGGACCGTGGCCACGACCGGCGGCCGCGACCCGGAGGGCCGCCTCGCCCCGAGCGGCCTGGCGGGTACCGGATCGGCGATCGGCTGAAGGAGCTGCTCGACGACGAGTCCTGACCCACGTGCTCCCGGCAATATCCGGCGGCCTACCCCGGCAGCGCCGGGGTATTTGCTTGCCGTACAGCATGCCGGTATCTGGCAGAAAGCCACGGGCGCGCCCGTACCCCCGAGACCTACCGCTCTTAGAGCCCTTCGCGCGTCCCGGCGGCTGGCCCCCTCGTCGCGCGTGGCGAGGGCTCGGTGACGTGCTCTATCTGCGCAAGGTGCTCGAGCCGCTGCTGCACCCAGAGCAGCGCCACTAGCCCCAGCCCGACCCCGAACCAGAGCGTGGTGAAACGGATGAGCAGCGTGGCGGCCGCGGCTGTGGACGGTGACATGCGTGGCTGGCTGAAGAGCAGCAGGATCCCGGTGATGCCGGCCTCAGCCGCACCCAGACCCCCGGGCAGCAAGGAGAGCGCCCCCGCGATCGACGCGGTGGAGAGGCTGAAGATCGCCAGCGTGAGCAGATCGCGCGTGGGCGGCAAGCCGAGCCCGTAGAGGATAACCCACAGGGCGAGACACTCGCCGAACCAGGAGACCACGCTGAGGCCGGTGACGACGGCCAGGCGTCGCGGCCGGAAGATCTCGTAGGACGAATTGTAGAGCTCGTAAACCGCCCCGGCTCGTCGATGGACGAGCGGGAGCCGGGTGCACCAGCGCAAGAAAGCCAGCATCATCCGGCGCTGCTGGATGAGGCCGATCCCGCCGAGCAACAGCAAGAGCACCAGCGCGAGACCGGCCCAGCCAGCCTCGATGCCGGCGAACGCGCTGAGCAGCGCCAGGATCGCCATGGCCAGGCCGTCGGTGAGGCGCTCGGCGAGCACGATCGGAGCCGTGGTCGCGACCGGGACGCCGGTCGCGCGGCGGAGCAGGTAGGACTTCAGGAACTCCCCCACCTTGCCAGGGGTGATGGTCATCGCGAAGCCGGCGAGGAAGATCCCCAGGCTGAGGGCCCAGGGCAGGCGGTCGGCCCCGACCCAGCGGAGATAGAGCTGCCATTTGAGGAACCGCAGCGCGTAGTTGAAGATTGTGAGAGCGAGGACCAGCGGGAGCAGTGCCCACTCGAAGCCCGCGAGGGAGGCGGCCAGCCTCCGCCCGTCGGCGATCACCGCCAGGGCGAAGGCAACCAGGACGCCGATCGCGAGACCGGCGAGCAGGTGGCGCCAGTAGCGGTCGATGACGGATTGCTCCATACGGTCCCCGTAGCTCCGTCTCCACCGGGCGCGACGCGCCTCGCAGGATGCTACCTGAACGCGAGGGCGCGGTGCCAACTCGTGAATGAGGCAGTGAGCCGTGGAAACTGCGTCCGGCGTGCTATCCTTGCTCGGGCGACGGCGCGGGGTGCGCGTGAGCCGGCCGCTGGCCGGGGATGCTGAGCGAGAACGATGGTCGAAGCGAGCACCTGGGCGAAGTACGAGCGGCTCAAGCAGATCCTGGCGGAGCTGGGATCGGCGATCGTCGCCTATAGCGCTGGCGTAGACAGCACCCTCCTGCTCTACGCGGCACGCGAGGTGCTCGGCGAGCGGGTGATCGCGGCCACGGGGCTCTCCGACACCTACCCCGAAGAGGAGATCGCCGAGGCACGCGAGCTGGCGGCCGAGCTGGGTGTCGAGCACGTCATGGTGCGCACCGAGGAACTCACCGACCCCCGCTACGCGATGAACTCCCACCAGCGGTGCTACTTCTGCAAGAACGAGCTGTACGGCAAGCTCTGGGAGCTCGCCAGGGCGCGTGGGCTCGCGCACGTGATCGATGGCACCAACGCGGACGACCTGGCCGACTTCCGGCCGGGCCTGCGGGCGGCACGCAAGCTGGGCGTGCGTAGCCCGCTCCAGGAGGCTGGGCTGACCAAGGCCGAGATCCGCGCCCTGTCGCAGCACTTCGGGCTGCGGACGTGGGACAAGCCAGCGTACGCCTGCCTGTCGTCGCGGTTCCCGTACGGCACCCCCATCACCGTCGAGAAGCTGCGGCAGGTGGCGGCGGCCGAGCGGGCGCTGCGCGAGCTGGGCTTCCGCGGGTTCCGGGTGCGCCACCACGAGGAGATTGCCCGGTTGGAGGTTCAGCCGGAGGACCTGCCGCGCGTGGTCGAGCTGCGCGAGCAGATCGTCGAGCGCCTGCGCGCCGCCGGCTACCGTTTCGTGACGCTGGATCTCGAGGGCTACCGGAGCGGCAGCCTCAACGCGACGCTGGCAGAGCCGGTCCGGCAGGCTGTGTCCGGCCGGACCAGGTAACCTTCGACACGCTCGATGAGTGCCTCACCGGGATAGAGTGCCGATGAGCGAGGGAGCCGGGCAGCTCGAACTCCGGGAGACGCCTGTGGGGGTCGAGCTCTGGGTTCAGGTGACGCCGCGCGCGGCAAGGAGCGAGCTTGCCGAAGTGGAAGGAGGCGCGCTCCGGGTTCGGGTGACGGCGCCGCCGGTCGAGGGCGCTGCGAACCGGGCACTGGTCGATCTGCTGAGCGAATCGCTGGGCCTGCCTGCCAGGCGAATCCGGCTTATCGCTGGAGGGCGCTCGCGGCGAAAGCGCGTGCTCATCGAGGGGCTGCGGGCGGACGAGCTGCGGGCGCGCCTGGCTGCCAGAGCCGCTCGCACGGCGACGGCGCCGGATCCCAACCGGTGATCGGGCAGCGGGCGATCTGCCGGCCAGGGCGGGCTGAGGCTCAGCCGCGCCGGCGGAGCAGCCAGGCGCTCGCTGCTGCCAGCGCGCCGATCCCGATCGTCGCCAGCGCAACCGCCCGTACCAGGAACAGGCTCGCTGGGGTTGGCCGGCCGCGGGTGGGCACCGCCGGCGGCCGGTAGCTGAGCATGTGCCACCAGAGCCAGATCGTCTCGCGCATGGCCCGCAGGATCACCTTGAAGCTCCCGCCGGACGATTCTCCAGTCGGCCGGGGGAAGTGCCGGACGCCGACCTCGACGATGGTGGCGCCGGCCCGCCGGGCCTTGACCAGCAGCTCGGTGTTGATGAGCGCGCCGGCCGTCGTGATCTCGATCGACTTCAAGAGGTCGGCCCGGTAGACCTTGAAGGCGCAGTCGATGTCGCGGACGTTCAGCCCGAAGAGCAGTCGCATGCAGAGGTTGAAGATGCGGGCGTAGAGCAGCCGGATCCAGGGGTCACGCCGCTTGATTCGATAGCCGACGACGATGTCGGCCTGCGGCACGAACGGTGCCAGCTGCGCCAGGTCGGCCGGGTCGAACTGCTGATCGGCGTCCATGAACATGATGTAGTCACCGGTGGCAGTCTGGAACCCCGAGGTCAGAGCGGCGCCGTAGCCGCGGTTGACCGGATGGTGCACGACACGTACCTTCGGCGACTCAGCGGCTAGCCGGTCGGCCAGCTCGGCAGTGCCGTCGCGGCTGCCATCGTCGACGACGATGATTTCGAAATCCTCGGTGAGTTCAGGTAGAACCTCGAGTGCCCGCCTCACGACAGCCTCGAGGTTCAACACCTCGTTGTGCGCTGGGAGAACCAGCGAGAGCTTGCCAGCGATCGCCATCGACCTCCTCCGAACGGCACGCCCGGCGACGGCCGAGCGGTGGAGCATGACTGCGATGTGGACCGTCGTGCGGGCGTGCCCCAGG
>BEIC01000109.1 GCA_002898875.1 bacterium HR26 | reverse complement strand
ATCCTCGACCCGGAGAACACCCGCACGATGCCGCGCATGGTGGCCGCCTGCTCCGGTCTCGATGTCCTCAGCCATGCCCTGGAGTCGTTCACCGCCCTGCCGTACCATCGCCGCCCGGCGCCCGAGCGACCGGAGCTGCGGCCGGCCTACCAGGGCGCCAACCCGATCAGCGATATCTGGGCTGCCCAGGCCATCCGGATGGTCTCGGCCCACATCGTGCGGGCCGTCGAGGACCCGAACGACGACGAGGCGCGGAGCCGGATGATCCTCGCCGCCGCGATGGCCGGCGTCGGCTTCGGCAACGCTGGCGTCCACCTGCCGCACGGGATGTCCTACCCGGTCTCCGGCATGGTGCGCGGCTACGTCGCCGAGGGCTACCCGCCCGACCACCCGCTGGTGCCCCACGGCATGTCGGTCATCCTCAACGCCCCCGCCGTCTTCCGCTGGACGGCCTCCGCCGACCCGGCGCGGCACCTCCAGGCGGCCGAGCTGATGGGCGTCGACGTGCGCGGGGCTGCGCCCGAGGATGCGGGCACGATCCTGGCCGACGCCATCATCCGGATCATGCAGCGGCTAGGGATGCCGAACGGCTTGAGTGCCATCGGCTACACGCCGGACGATATCGACGCGCTGGTGGCCGGCACGCTGCCGCAGCGTGCCGTGATCGGCCTCTCGCCGCGGCCGGTGACCGCCGACGACCTCAGGGCGATCTTCCTCGATGCCATGCGCTACTGGTGAGCGCCGGGCCTGCTGCCCGGCAACGGCAGCGAACGCGTTGAGTTCTCGCCGGATTCATCCGGCTCAGCGGGTGGGCGGAGAGTCCGCGGTGCCTAGGCAACCTGCTCGGCCCGCTCGCGCGCCTGAGGGCCCTCATCGAGATGCCACCACCAATTCCGTCTCGGGATATTCGCCTTGCGCTGAGGATGGAACAGGTCAGGAAAGCGACGGGCAAGAAGCTCGCTTGCCTGGATGAGCACCGAATCAGCCTGGGCGAGCAGATGCGCGATCTCCGGTGAGAGCGTCTCACCCGCCTGCAGCCGTTCTTCGATGGTGTCGCGCCAGTTGAAGGCTCCCTCGACTTCCAGCTCGTCCTCATATGTCATCAGCGCCGCAGCCATCGCAGCGTAAACGCGTACCTCGAAGTCCAAGCCGTCTGGCACGTTCCGTCACCTCCACCGCCGCGAGATGCCGCTTCCACCAGAGATCGACATCTCGTAATGGAAATGCCGTGCGCATGAGATCCGCACGAGTGATCACGGCAAGTGTAGCATCTTTACCCTGCACTTGATAGGTGAAAATGTAGGATACCAAGCCGCTTCGCTCCAGCTCGGTAAACAGTCGGCTCCACGAGTAGAGGACAACGCGGCTGCACTCGTCCAGCTCTGTCGGCGTTAGCGGTGCGCCGAGAATCTCGGTAAAGTCACGGGCGTGGCGTTTCGCATGCTCCACGAGGCTCGGCGTGCGCCACCGAGACTGCTGATGACGACGAGCTTCATCCGCGGACTCCGCATCGCTCATCCGCCGCAACTGTTCAACTCGTCGCAGCCGCCGATCCTCCGGCCCATCTCCGCCTTCAGCATCACCACGAGAATGACCACCACCTAGATACCTCATGCTGACCTCTCGCCTGCCTGCAACGGTCCACTCATGATCTCCTCTTCCAAACAGCGCTACGCTTGCCCTCGGCAATTTCGCGCAGGCCCTGCTCGTTACCAGCCCCTACCGGTTCAAATTGCGCTCCACCGTGACGGGACTCGAGCGCCGGTCTCCAGCGGTCTAGGCCGCTCACCCGGCTATCCGAGTGCCAGGGCGATGATGCCCAGCACCATGCCGCTCGCGGCCAGCAGGCGGCGGCCGCCGTCGCTCTCGTCGAGCAGGCGCGCGCCCATCGCCGTGCCGATCAGGATGCTGATCTCCCGCGCCGGAGCGACGTAGCTCACCGGCGTGAAGCGCATGGCGGTGAGGACCAGGATGTAGGCGAGCGGGGTGAGGATCGCCACTCCCAGCACCGGCAGCCGGTGCTCGCGCCAGAGCGCCCGCACCTCGCCCCAGCGCCGCGCGGCGATCGGTGTCAGCAGCAGCGAGCGGGCGACCGCGGTCGCCCAGTCGAGCACCACTGGCGGGATCAGCAGCGCGCTCACCGCGTGCTTGTCCCACAGGGTATAGGTCGCGATCAGCGCGCCGGTCAGCAGGCCGAAGACGACCGCGCCGTCGGCAGACAGCGGGCGCCGGAGCAGCCGGGCGCCGCCGGTCAGCAGGAAGATGCTGCCGATGATCAGTGCCGCGCCCGTGAGTGCGAGCGGGCTGGGGCGCTCACCGAAGAGCGCGATAGCGCCGAGCGTCGAGAGCATCGGCCCGGTGCCCCGGGCCAGCGGATAGACCAGCGAGAGGTCGCCGGCCCGGTAGCCCTGCTGGAGCAGCAAGAAGTAGGCGATGTGCAGCAGCGCGCTGCCGACGATGAAGGCGAGCTGGGCCTTCCCCAGCTCGGGCCGCTGGACGAGGATGATCCCGAGGGCCAGTGGAGCATAGATCAGGGCTCCGAGTGTCCCGAAGAGCCAGACGAAGGGCGCGCCGCTGCCGACGCGCTTGGCCAGGAGGTTCCAGGTCGCGTGGCAGAAGGCCGCCGTCAGGATGAGGCCGAGGGCGAAGAGCGTCATGGGCGGCCGCCTCCTCGGGCCTGGCGACTCATGCCGTGAGCCAGCGCTCGTACCAGGCGACGATGCGCCGCAGCAGGTCGAGCTGGTGGGCCCGCTCGTGGAACGCGTGCTTCTGCCGCGGGTAGAGGACGAGCTCGGCAGGCACGCCGGCCTCGCGCAGGCCGAGGTACAGCTCCAGCCCCTGGCCGGGCGGCACCCGCTGGTCGGCCTCGCCGTGGACGATCAGCGTCGGCGTCTTGATCCGCCCGAGGTAGCGAATCGGCGAGCGCTCCCAGTACGCGTCCGGCTGCTCGTGGAGCGGGCCGGGGAAGCGATCCTCGTTGAGCGGGCGGATGTCGGTCGTGCCGACCTTGCTGGCCCAGTTGGTCACGGCGGCGCCGCAGACGGCGGCCCGGAAGCGGTCGGTGTGCCCGATCAGCCAGGCGGTGAGGAAGCCGCCGTAGCTCCAGCCGCCGACGCCCAGCCGGTCCGGGTCGGCCACCCCCTGGGCCACGCACCAGTCGACGCCGCGCAGCACGTCGTCGGCGTCGCCGCCGCCGAGGTCGTTACGGTTGGCGGCGGTGAAGGCAGCTCCCCGGCCGATGCTGCCGCGCGGGTTGGGCAGTAGCACGGCGAACCCGGCTCCGGCCAGCACCTGCCCCCAATCGTGCCAGGTGGCGTGGAAGGTGGCGCCCCAGACCGCGCTCGGCCCGCCGTGGATGTCGACGACCAGCGGCAGGCGCTGCCCCTGGCGAGACCCGGGTGGGGTGAGCAGCCAGCCCTGGATGGCCAGCCCGTCGCTCGCCTGCCACTCCACCGGCTCCATCGGTGCCAGCTCCACGCCCGCGAGCTGCGGGTTCAGCTCGGTGAGGCAGCGCAGCCCCTCATCCCACGGCCCGGCCCAGACCTCCGGCGGGCTGAGCGGTGACTGCCGGATCAGCCCCAGCGTCCGCCGGTCGAGGCTCAAGCTGGCCGGCGGGGTTACCCAGCCGCCGGGCGGCACCGGCTCCAGCGTGCACGAGGTGCCGGTCTCCATATCGTAGCGAGTGAACCGGGTCCAGAGCCCGGCGGCCGAGAGGATCAGCAGCGTGCGCTCTCCCAGCCAGCCCGCCCAGAGCGGGGTGCTCTCGCCGGGGTCGAGCGTCGTGATGTCGCCCCGCGATAGATCCAGCAGGATCACCCGCTGGTCGTCGGGGTTGCCCGGGAGAATGCCGACGACTGCCAGCCGGCGTCCATCCGGCGACCAGGCGAGCGAGGCGGGGAGGCGGGCCAGCCGCAGCAGCTCGCGCTCCGCCCGCGTGCTCGCGTCGAGCAGGATCACGCGCGTCTGGTCGGGCGTCGAATCCAGCAGGTCGCTCGGCGAGGTGACCACGGCCAGCTCGCGGCCGGACGGCGACCAGGCGTAGTCCCAGACGTGGCCCGCGGCCGGACCGACGACGCCCGGCGATCCACCGTCGAGCGGAATCCGGACGATGACGCGTGGCCGCGGCAGCAGGCTGGCGACCCGGACGTCGACCGGCGGGTCCTCCGCCCCGGCCAGGACCAGGCGATCGACGGTTACAGTCACGGCCCGGCCATCGGGAGACCAGGCGGGGAGGTCGACGCCGCGGCGAAAGCCGGTCAGCCGCTGGGCTGTCCCGCCCTCAGCCGGGGTGACCCAGAGCTGGTGGGCGCGGTCCGCCTGCGCGCGCTGCTCGCGGTCGGAGAGGAAGGCGATCAGCCGGCCATCGGGCGACCAGCGCGGGGCGCGGTCCTCCGCATCGCCGGCCGTGAGCTGGCGCGGCTCGCCTGCCCCGTCGACCTGGCGCTGCCAGAGCGATGACGCTGGTATCGGTTGCGCGTGGCCGATCGGCGCGGTGACCCAGACTACCCGGCGGCCATCCGGCGAGACCTGGACATCACCCGGTATCTGCAGGCTAACTGCCAGCTCCGGCGTATAGCGGCGCACGCTGCCTCCTCCCTCTGTCGCGCACTCGGCGGACCGTCGCCCTACTTTCTCCCAGTCGCCAGCGCAAGGCAAGCCCTGGGCGAGTGGGGCGAATCTCGCTGCGGGTGCCTGGGAAGATGTCGTGCCCGGGTGGAGTAAGGGAGGAAACCGTGCAGGCGACGAGAAGAAAAGTACCCGGCGCCCTGGGTGCCGGGTAGAGAGGCTGCCGGAGCGACGACTGACCTAGAACCCGCCGTCCCGGCCGATAGCCTGGATCTCGTCGACGATCAGGCGCAGCTCGGTCGACCGGGCGTGCATACGGACGATCGGCTCGCCCTCGGGGTCGAGGAAGAGGATATCGACGTGGTCGTTGGCCTCGATCAGCTCCGAGCCACTGTAGTCGAGCTCGACGGTGAGGACCGGCGTGATCCGGTCGCTCTGGTGTGCCGGCTCGCCGGGCGGGGCGTGCGTGAGCGCGTAGCGGAGGTGGCCCAGGAGGTCGGTGAGCGCGCCGCGCTCGTTCGGCTCTGTGCCCAGGTAGAGCGCTAGGTCAATGCGGCCATCGCTGACGTGCAGGTAATACCCGTCCTCGGCATGCTCCAGGGCGATGTCCTGTGGGAACCAGAGGTCGTAGATCACGAGGGGTCGGGCCTCGGCCTCTTCCTCCTCCTCGCCCTCCTCGATGGCTTCGCCGGACGAGAAGACGGCTGCACCCTGTCCCTGGAGCAGGGAGAAGTGAGCCAGGCCGTAGAGGTAGAGCGTCTCGGCGAGGTGCGCGCGAACCGGAGCCGTGAACAGGCCCGGGAACTCGTCCTCGAGCAGCCGCTCGAGCGAGCGAAGCATCCGCTCGTACTCCGGCCGCCCGCGCAGCTCGCGATGGACGAAGCGCCGAGCCTCCTGGAACGCAGCGCGGAGCTCGCCGTCGATGGCGTCGCCGGACTGCTCGGCGAGGAAGCGTTGGATGGCCTCGAACAGGTCATCCTCGGCCGATTGGCCGTCGCGAACAGGTTCGTCTGACACGGCTGGACTCCTGAGTCACCACGGGCGGCGTGGCCAGCATCGATGACTAATTGTGGCATGACTGCAACACCCCGTCTAGCCGGGTAGGCAAGGAGAACACGTGCGGCTGTGGGACGATGTGCAGGTGACCACGCTCGCTGTCCTGGGCATCGGGGTGGGCAGCGCGCTGCTGGCCACGCTGCGCTTTCGCTGGGAGTAGCCCGTACAGGCTAGCGATCCTCTCCAGGCTGGGATACGATACCGTGCCGGTGGGCAGGGAAGACGCACCAGGCGGAGGGAGCGATGCAGGCGCACACGAGATGGCGCGATCCGGAGACCGAGCGCGTCGTGCTCGACGCGATCAGTATCGAGGAGCCCTGGGCGCTGCTCGAGCGCTTCAATACTCTGGTCCGGCTCTCCGGCAGCCAAGATGAGGCCGAAGCCGTCGCCTATCTCACCGGCCGGCTCGACGTCTGGGGCGTCCCTTACCGCGTCCATTACCCCATCTGCCTGATCAGCATCCCGGTGCGGGCCACCCTTCGCGTCCTTAGCCCGAACCCGCGCCCCATCCGGGCCAAGACGCTCTCCTTCTCGCCCTCCACCGAGGGCGCCGAGATCACCGGCGAGCTGGTCTATGTTCCCTCCGCGCACGCTCGCGGGGTGGCTGAGTTGCTCGGCGCCGCCAGGCCACAGATCGAGCAGGATTTGCGCGGCAAGGTCATCCTCACCGAGGGGCTGGGTCTGGCCGCCCGTGGCCTCGATCTGGCGAAGACCGGTGCAATCGGTGCCATCTTCATCAACCCCGGCGACTACATCCACGAGGGGATCGCGACGACCTCCTGGGGCTCGCCCGACCTCGACTCGCTCGGCCGGGTACCCCCGGTGCCCATCCTGGCCATCAGCCGGCCCGACGGCGAGACGCTCAAGGCCGAGCTCGCGCGCGGGCCAGTGCAGGTGGCCTTCTCGACCACGGTCGATACCGGCTGGCGGCCGATCCCGGTGGTGGTCGCCGAGATCCCGGGCACCCAGGCGGCCGACGAGTTCGTGCTCTTCCATGGTCATCTCGATTCCTGGCACGTCGGCATCGGCGACAACGCCACCGGCGACGCCACGCTGCTCGAGATCGCCCGCGTCTTCTGGCAGCACCGCGACCGGCTGCGCCGCACGCTGCGCATCGCCTGGTGGTCCGGCCACTCGCACGGCCGCTATGCCGGCTCGACCTGGTATGCCGACACCTTCGCCCAGGATCTGATGCCCAACTGCATCGCGCATATCAACTGCGACTCGCCCGGCTGTCGCTGGGCCACCGAGTACCGCGACGTCGCCTGGATGGCCGAGGCGAGCGAGCTGGTCCGCGCAACCATCCGCGACGTGACCGGCCAGGAGGCGACTGGATCACGGCCGCTGCGCGCCGGTGACTGCTCCTTCAACAACCTGGGGATAACCACCTATTTCATGCTCTCCTCGACCATGCCCGAGTCCTTGATCCAGCAGAAGGGCTACTATCCCGTCGGCGGCTGCGGCGGCAACATCCAGTGGCATACCGAGGACGATACCATTGAGATTGCCGATCGCGACAACCTGCTGCGCGACATGCGCGTCTACGCGGCGGTGCTGCTGCGCACGCTCAACGCGCCGGTGCATCCCTTCGACTACCGGGCCACCGTGCGCGAGATCGAGGAGTACCTGCAGCGCTACCAGGAGGTGGCCGGCGACGCGTTCGACTTCCGGCCCTCGCTGCAGGCGGCCGGCAACCTGCTCGTCACCCTCGACCGCTTCTACGAGCTGGTCGAGAGCCTGCTCGACCGCGAGGTCGACGATCCCGAGGTGCGCCGGGTGAACGCGGCCCAGCGGTCGCTGGCGCGGCACCTGGTGCCGCTGGGCTACGTGCGGGCCGGACGGTTCCGCCACGACCCGGCCCAGCAGATCCCGCCGCTGCCGGAGATCGCCCCGGCTACTGAGCTGGGGCAGGTCCCGGCGGGGAGTGATCGCTGGCACACGCTACGCACACATCTAGCGCGCGGGCAGAACTACGTCGTCTGGAGCCTGCGCCAGGCGCACCGCCGCATCGCCGAGATCCTGCCGTAATCCGCGCGCCGCTACCGGCCTACCGTCTGGCCCATGGATGTCTCTGGGGGCATGAGCGCCACGACTGCCTTCTCTCAGACCGCATGAATAGCTGTCTTCGGGGAGCGTCTTCCCCCGAAGGCAGGCCTAGCGAGCGGCGTAGCCGCTCACACGTCGATCACTCGAAGGTTCCACGCTCTACCGGGCGAAGCAGTCTCCACGCGAGGTCCGTGACTGCCTAGCGTAGATCGGACAGGTAACATTAAGCAGCGTAGGCCACCGACAGCCCGGTCCATGGCAACGACCACCGCGCTGGGGTGCCAGCATGGAGCCGCTGGAGAACGATGGTACGCGCATCGACGCGGTAGCTCCCTAAGCCCTCCACGTGCTCGACCCGGAAGGCGCGAGGCTCGCGGATGACTGGGGGCCGCCCGCCGGCCGCCTGGAGCTGGAGCCCAATGGCCAGGCTGCGCCGCAGCGTCCGGGCGTAGGGCAGTCACTCCTGGCCGAGCAGGGCGGCCAACAATGGCTCGTCGAGTTGGTCGCGGTGTTGGGGGTGCCCGCTCCCCGCCAGGCCAAGACCAGCCAGCGGAGGGCCAACGCCAGCGTCGGGAGGCCGCGCCTGGACCGGTGGAGGAAGCGCTCCAGCCCGAGCGACTGGGTGTAGGCCAACAGCTGCGGCAAGGGGTAAGGGCAGCGAGGCAGTGAGTTCGGGAGCGGAGGTGGGCTGAGCGTAGTCCACCCGAGCAGGCTCTAGGGCAGCCCTAACGCGGTGGATACGCCGCGCTCCAAGACCGACATTCTTCAGGCAGTGAGGGACTTGACACGGGCGATGGGTATCACTACGATGAAGGTAGTTCGGCAAACGGAAACGAGTTCAGAATGCTGAACACACAGAGCGGAACCAGACCTGTATCTCCGGCTGTCCAGCGCGCGCTCGCCGTCCTCGATCTCCTGGCGCGCAATGGCTCCGGCCTCACGCTGAGCGAGCTGGGCCGGGCGCTCGGGCAGGCGAAAAGCAGCCTCCACGTCGTGCTGTCGACGCTCGAGGACGCCGGTTTCGTCGTCCGGGACACGGTGTCCAA
>BEIC01000108.1 GCA_002898875.1 bacterium HR26 | reverse complement strand
CGCTTGAGCGCGTTCACGACCGCGTAGGTCAGCGGGGTGGCCAGGGCCTCGTAGGCCGACTTGACCAGCCAGGCCGTGACCATGGTGCGGAGCAAGTCGCCGCCGGCGATGGTGCCGATGAAGGCGATGGTCACGAAGACCAGCGAGTCGAGCCCCTGCCCCACCAGGGTGGAGCCGATGGTGCGGGTCCAGAGCCAGCGGCCCTGGGTCAGCAGCTTCATCCGCGAGAGGACGGCGGCGTTGGCGAACTCGCCGACCAGGTAGGCCAGGAACGAGGCGGCCAGTAGGCGCGGTGTGTAGCCCAGGATCCGCTCGTAGGCCGCCTGTGCGTCCCAGAAGGCGGCCGGTGGCAGGTACTGGGTGACGGTGATCGCCATGACCGCCAGCAGGTTGCAGGCGAAGCCGAGCCAGATGATCAGCCGTGCCCGGCGATAGCCGTAGACCTCGGTCAGGACGTCGCCGAAGATGTAGCTGAGAGGGAAGACCGTCACCGTGCCGGCCGGGACGACCAGCCCACCGATGTCGACGATCTTGACGGCCACGATGTTGGAGGTGATCAGCGCGGTGACGAAGATCGCGGCGACGGCCACGAACCAGCGGCTGTAGCCGGGAGCCGCAGAGGGGCCAGGTATCGTCGTGCGTGCGTCGGCCTGCCTCGACTCGAGTGGTCCCCGGGCCACAGGCTCCCTCCAGGCTACTCGTCCGCCCCAGCGGCGGCGCCGGTTGGTGTCCGTGCCGGCAGCTCGCCCAGCACTTCCCGGATCTTCTCCGGCCCGACCGTCTCCTCGACCACCAGCAGCTCGGCGAGCCGGTCGAGCTCGCTCCGGTGCTCGATCAGGATCGCCTGCGCCTGCTCCTTGGCGCTGTTGAGGATGCGCTGCACGGCGGCGTCCACGCGATCGAGCGTCGTCTCGGCGATCTGGTGATCCTGCGCGATCTCGCGGCCCAGGAACACGTGCTGCTCGCCGAGGCCGAGGTAGAGCGGGCCGATCTCCTCGCTCATCCCCCAGAGTCCGACCATCCGCCGGGCGAGCTGGGTCGCTTCCTTGAGGTCGTTCTGGGCGCCGGTGGAGACCTCGTGGAAGACCAGCTCCTCGGCGGCGCGGCCGCCGAGGAGCACCGCTAGCCGGCCGAAGAGCTGGCTCTTGGTGTAGTTGAAGCGATCCTCCTCCGGCGTCTGCACGGTGACGCCCAGCGACCGGCCCCTCGGCACGATGCTGATCTTGCGCAGCGGGTCGGAGCCCGGCGTGAAGTAGGCGACGACCGCATGGCCGGCCTCGTGGTACGCCACCACCCGCCGCTCCTCCTCGCTCATCAGCATGGAACGGGCCGTGCCCAGGAGGATCTTGTCCAGCGCCTCATCGAAGTCGCTGCGGTCCACCACCTCCTTGCCGCGGCGCGCCGCGACCAGCGCGGCCTCGTTGACCAGATTCGCCAGGTCGGCCCCGGAGAAGCCGGGGGTGGCGGCTGCCAGCGAGTCGAAGTCGACGTCAGGGGCGACCGGGATGCCGCGCGCGTGGATGCGCAGGATGGCGAGGCGGCCTCGCCGATCGGGTAGGCCGACGGTTACCTGGCGGTCGAAGCGGCCAGGCCGGAGCAGGGCCGGGTCGAGGACATCGGGCCGGTTGGTCGCGGCGATCACCACGACGTCGTGGTGTGCTTCGAACCCGTCCATCTCGACCAGGAGCTGGTTGAGCGTCTGCTCGCGCTCGTCGTTGCCGACGCCGAGCCCGGCAAAGCGCTGCCGGCCAACCGCGTCGAGCTCGTCGATGAAGATGATCGACGGCGCCTGGGCCTTCGCCCGCTCGAAGAGGTCGCGCACCCGGCTGGCGCCGACGCCGACGAACATCTCGACGAACTCCGAGGCGCTAACGCTGAAGAAGGGCACCCCGGCCTCGCCGGCCACCGCGCGGGCCAGGAGCGTCTTCCCGGTGCCCGGCGGGCCGATGAGCAGGACACCGCGCGGCAGGCGGGCACCGATGCGGTGGTACTTCGCCGGGTTGCGCAGGAAGTCGACCACCTGCGTCAGCTCACCCTTGGCCTCCTCCTCACCGGCGACGTCGGCGAAGGTGACCCGCGGCCGCTCCACGTCGTAGACCCTGGCCCGCGAGCGTCCGAAGCTGAAGACGTTCTGCTGCCCGCGGGAGAGGTTACGTCCCAGCAGGATGAGGAGCCCGAGCAAGAGCAGAAACGGCAGGAAGCCCAGCAGCAAGCTCGGCAGGGCTGAGCCACCGCTCGGCTCCACGTTGATCGGGTGGACGCCGTTGGCCTGCAAGAGTTCGATGACCTGGGGTTGCATGTTCTCCGCCAGGTTCGTGCGGAACCGGCTAGCCGTCGTCACCGCGCTCTCGTCGACTCCCGGCGGGAGGGGCTCACCCGGCTGGATGAGCTGCCCATCGGCGATCCTGACTGGATGCGTGAATCGCCCATGGACAGTCTGGTTAGCGATGGTTACCTCCTGCACCAGGCCCTGCTCGACCGCCTCGACGAAGGTGGAGTAGGGGATGGTCGGCTGCTCCTCGACTCGTGGCCGGAGGAAGGCGTAGACGTTCCAGAAGACGACGAGGGCCAGGATCAGCCAGAGCAGGCCGTAGCGGGAGCTCAGGAGTCGTCGCGCGGTGCGGAAGCCGAACGGTCTGCGAGTGTCTGGATCCCGGTCTCGCCGGTTGCGCTCGTTGTCGGCCATTCACGATCCTCGATGCGCTAGCCCATGACTGTGCTCGCCTGCCACGCCGGCACATGGGCGAATGAACTGACATGATTGTACCCAGTGGGAACGAGGGCTGCTGCTCGCGCTCCTGGTCTCGAACCGCACGAGGCAGCCGAGTCGATCGGCTGCCTCGCACGTGAGGAGGAGATGAGACTGGTGTGCTCGGTTGGGGCGGGAGAGCATCCTCGCTCTCCCAGCACCTCTAAGTATGCCTCAGCCGGGCACGCTTGTCCAGGGCCGGCAGGGGTACTCGTGGGTGAATTTCTGGTGAATCGCCGCCTCGCTCGTGGCCTTCGGAGGCGTTCGTCACGTGGGAGCGAGGTCGGGAGCGCGTGCTCTTGGCAAACGACGCCTGGCGGGGCAAGATGAACGGCGCCCGGTCGGCGGGGACGATCGAGAGATAGGAGGGCACTGTGGTGCTGGGGGAAGCCTTTCACCGTCAGGTCGTGTCCGCGCTCGCCGCCCGCCTGAGCGAGTTGAACCGGCATGCCGTGCTCCTGTTCGATCCGGCCAATGTCCGCTACGTGACCGGAGTGGGGCTCTCCCCATCACCGCTCCCGGCGGCTGCCTGCGTCTGGGCCGATGGCAAGGTGGCGCTGCTGGTGCCGGCGTCCGCTCTGGAGCTGGCAGGGCAGAGCTGGGTGCGTGACGTGCGACACTACGACGATGCCCTCGACGATGTCGAGCCGTACCGCTGGATAGCCCGCGAGGCCGGCGGGCCGCTGCTGATCGATACGATTCCGGCCGGAGCCTGGCAGGTGATGGCAGCCGAGGTGGAAGAGCTCGCGCTCCAGGATCTCGCGGGCGAGCTTCGCCGTGTGAAGACCCCGGCAGAGCTGGCCCTGATCGAGCGGGCGGCCGAATACGCCGATATCGCGCTCGAGCGGACATTCGCCCGGCTGGCGAGCGGGAGCACCGAGCTCGAGATCCTGGCCGACGTCGTGCACGCGGTCACCAGGCTAATGCGGGAGGAGCTCGGGGAGCACTACGAGCTGGCGCAGCCGGCACTGGCCGGCGTCATCCAGGGCGGAACCCGGGCCGCCCTGCCGTCGGCGCCCACGAGTACCCGGCGGCTCAGCCGGGGCGACGTCGTGATCGCCGAGTTCACCGCCTGCGTCGCTGGCTATCACGCCCAGGCTGGCTGCACCTTCTTCGTCGGCGATCCGTTGCGCGATGTGGTGAGCTGGGTCGAGGCGGCGATGCAGGCGCAGGCCGCGGCGCTGGAGGCGGCCGTTCGCGGGGCCACCGCCGGCGCGGTCGAC
The DNA here is from genome assembly GCA_002898875.1 of bacterium HR26. Classification (GTDB taxonomy): domain Bacteria; phylum Chloroflexota; class Chloroflexia; order Thermomicrobiales; family Thermomicrobiaceae; genus Thermalbibacter. Next base: position 4,909 of record BEIC01000108.1, on the reverse strand, counting down.
CAGGCGGCGCGCCGGGTCATCGAGCGCGCGGGGCTCGCCAGGGCGGCACGCGGCCCAACCGGACACGGGATCGGGCTGGCACGCTGGGAGTTGCCGTGGTTGCGACCGGATGACCCGACGCCGCTGGAAGAGGGGATGGTGCTGGTACTCCGCCCCGGCTTGAGCATCACCGGGCGCACCGGCGCGCGGCACGTGCAGACGGTCGTCATCGAGGCCGAGGGGCCGCGCGTCCTCAACCCCCGGCAGGAGCGATGGGCCAGGCTGGAAGACCGGCTCAAGGAATTTTAGGGATGCCGGCTCACGAGCCGATTTGCCGGACCAGCTCGATCAAGGCGGCGAGGTCGAAGTAGCAGGATTGCCGGACGATCAACCCGTCCCGTACGGTGTAGAAGGCGGCCATCGGCTGGGCGATGCGCTGCCCGTTGTGCGTGGCGACGGCCACCAGCTCGACAGCGACGTGGTCGCCGTCGACCACCAGTGTCTTGACCGCGCTCCACATGTCGGGCCACTGCGCCTCGCTGGCCTCGAGCAGGGCGCGGAGTTGCCGTTTCCCCCGGATCTCCTGCCCGTCGAGCTGCGGGCTCGGCACCCAGACGACGATGTCGTCGGCGCAGTAGCGGAGCGCGGCCTCGATGTCCCCGCGGTTCAGCGCGGCGATCGAGGCCCGGACGACCTCGGCCGGCGTGCATGCTCGCTCCTCAACCACAGCCCTGCCATCGCCTCCTTGCTCGATGCGGCATCGCAGCGTCCAAATCATACTCCCGGCCCGCTCGCAGCGCGCTGTACCCGGCGCGCGGGAGCCTGGTTACCCTCTGCTCACCGTCACGACGAGCTGGTCCTGCTCCAGGGTCACGTCTTCGACCGTCACCCCCTCGGCGGCCAGCCGCCGCTGCAGCTCGGTCGTGAGCCGGGAGCGCAGCTCGCCCGCGTCGACGACCAGGCCCAGTGGCCCATCGACGCGAGCGCTCTCGAGTTCGATCGTGCCGTTGCGCGCGACCGGCCGCGCGTGAAACGCGCCGCCCAGGCCATACGCTGTGAAGCGCATCGTAATGCCAGAAGGGTCGATCTCCGCTCGCACATCGCGGGCAGGGCCGAAGGCTTGAGGGTTCTCAGCGATCTTCCGGTTCAGCTCCGCTTCGGTGATGACAACCTGCTCGGTGCCTGAGGTGGGTGTCGTGTCCGGTTGCCCGGATTCGGGGGCCGGCGACGGCGGTGGCGGAGGGCTCTGATCTGACGGTGGACCCGTCGCGGGGCGTCCCGCTTCGGAGCTCAGAAACGCCGCCAGCGCAACCAGGATGAGCGTGCCCAGCACCAGGGTCATCAGGCAACCCAGAGTCCGGCCGCCGACCCCGCCGCGACGCTCCCAGCGCCTTCCGGGCCGGGGGCGGCGGGCGACCGTCGTCGAGCGTGGCTGGTGATTGGGCGGGACTCGAGTGAAGGAGACACCACAGGCGATGCAGCGCCGGCCGGGAGACTGGCGGGTGCCGCAGTATGGACAGTACATCTCGCCGGTTTCCTCCCTCGGTGGTGATCGACCACCGGCACCGGGCGTCCTTCTGTCCGGTGCCCGGCGCTCTAGGATACCCAACCGGGGGTAGTGCCGGCCTGTAGATGTCTGGCAGGCGCTCGCTTCGCTAGCGGACGATCACCTTGCCCTCCATGTCCGGGTGGAGCAGGCACCAGTACTCGTACTCGCCAGGCGCATCGAACGTCATCTGGAAGCGCTGCCCCTGCTCGAGGAAGCCGGAATCCCAGCGCCGCTCCTTGTCGGTGACGGTATGGGTCGTTGGGCTCGTGTTGATCCAGACGACGGTTGTCCCCGGTGAGATCGTGATCTCAGCGGGCCTGAAGCCGAAGTTGAAGACCTCCACTTCGAGCTGCTGCCCGCCGGCCGGGGCCGGAGTCGCAGTGGCTGCCAGGGCCCGTGCGGGAGTTATGGTTGGCTGGGGTGCTTCGGTCGGCGCGGGTGTTGCCGCTGGGGGACTCGTGCCGTAGCTCCCGCCGTACGGCTGGCCGTAATCGGACGAGCGGTCGGCTTGAGCCGGCGTCGCGGCAGGCGCGGTGCCGGCCGCCGCTGGGGTGGTGGCCCCCGAGCGATAGCCGCCCGCGTTCCCGCAGGCGACGATGGCCATCGTTAGCACGAGTGTCAGGGCGAGGAGCACGAGCATGCGGGTACGAGCCATTTCCCGAGCCTCCATCAGTGGGTAGCACCCCTCCCCACCTGGCTGAGGAGCCGGTGAGGAGGGGTATTGAAGCCAGGCACTCAGGCGCGGGCGCGGCGCAGGGCGAGCCCGACGCCGACGGTCACCAGCGCGAGCGCAGCCAGCCCGCCGATCAGCGGGAGCTGGGCCGTGCCAGCGCGCGGCTGGCCGGTCGCCGGAGCGACCTGGGCTCGGGCCGGGATGTTGCCGCAGGCCACGTAGACGGAGACTTCCTGCCCCGACTTATGGACGTTGATCGCGAAGTTGCCGGTGAGCAGGTTCGCCAGCGGGACGTCGACCACCGTCTCCGAGGTTCCATTGACGACGTTGTTGAGTGGATACTGTGGCTGCGGGTTCAGGTTGGCGCAGGTGCCCGGGTGAATGTGCGCCGGTTGGGGCGTGTCGGCAGGCGGGTTGCTCAACTGGAGCGTCACCCGCGTCTGGTTCCCCATCGCCGTCAGTGTAGCTGTCCCCGATTGGCCTGAGCCGCTCTGCTCCGACAGGTTGACGGTGACGGTCTCCTGCGCCGAAGCCGCTACCGCCGTGAACAGCGCTCCCAACAGCGCGATGGCGAGCGCGAACGTTACTCGTCGCATAAGACTCTCCTCTCCTAGACCAGCTCTCGGGTCCGGGCTGACACCGTCCCGGCCCCTCGCCCGACCCTCAACAGCAATACGAGATCGGCCGCTGGCCGGATTGCCCGGATCGGCTCATTCCGCGTGGTACACTGATATGTTGGCTCGGCCGCAGGCAAACCGGCTCCTGCTGGCCCGCCGGCGCAGGCGACATCCCGTTCGAGCTCGACGAGGAGACCGCGTGCCGATCCTTCTCAAGCGACCAGAGCAGCTCCGGCTGATGCGCGAGGCGGGCAGGATCGTCGCCGAGACGCTCCTCCTCCTTCAAGAGGCCGTGCGTCCCGGCATCACGACGGCCGAGCTGGATGCCCTGGCCGAGTGCCACATCCGCCGTCGCGGCGCCACCCCTTCATTCAAGGGCTACCGTGGCTTCCCGGCGACGATCTGTGTCGCGGTCAACGACGAGGTGGTCCATGGCATCCCCGGACCGCGGGTGCTGCGCGAGGGCGACATCATCGGCATCGACATCGGGGCACGCTACCGTGGCTTCCACGGCGACGCCACGATCACTGTCCCGGTGGGGCGGATCTCCCCCGAAGCCGAGCGGCTGCTGCGGGTCTGCCGCGAGGCGCTGGAGATCGGCATCGAACAGGCGCGCGCCGGTAACCGGCTGACCGACATCTCCGCGGCGATCCAGCGGCACGTCGAGGCGGCCGGCTTCTCGGTGGTGCGCGACCTGTACGGGCACGGCATCGGCCGCGCCCTGCACGAGGAGCCGATGCTCCCGCACTACGGACCGCCGGGGCAGGGGCCACTGCTGCGGCCGGGGATGGTGCTCACCATCGAGCCGATGATCGCGGCCGGCAAGCCGGATACCCGCCTGCTCGACGACCACTGGACCATCGTCACCGCCGACGGCAGCCTCTCGGCCCAGTTCGAGCACACCGTGGCCATCACCGACAACGGCCCGGAGATCCTGACCCTCCCCTGAGGCCGTTCCCCCGGCTGTGCCCTCACCGCGGCCGGTTGCTGAGCAGTTGAGAGAAGCGGGGTAACGACTTCCTGGCCCGCCTACCGCTCTGCCACGCAGGCCGGCGCTCGCCGCGGCCGCCGCAGCGGGACCGGAACCTTGCCCTGCACCACCGCCAGCCCGGCCAGGATGCCGGCCACGCCGGCGACGGTGCGCCAGCCGATTGGCTCGCCGAGGACGAGCCAGCCCAGCGTTACGCCGACCGGTGGCATGAGATACGTCGAGAGCGAGGCGTTCACCGCACCCACCTGCGCGATCAGCCGATAGTAGAGGATGTAGGCCAGCCCGCTGCTCACGGCGCCCAGCCCGATCCAGGCCGCCAGCCGGGGCAGCGTGAGCTCGAGCGCCGGCAGATCGGTCAGCAGGAGCGTTGGCGGTGCCAGGAGAGCGCTGGCGACCAGGATCTGCCCGGCCGAGAGCGCCAGCGGCTCGCCGCGCAGGCGAGCCCGGGCGTAGGCGAAGCCGAAGCCGTAGCAGGCGCTCGAGAGCAGGATCGCGAGTTGCCCCTGGGCCGACGAGCTGGCCAGCGCCGCCAGGTCGGCGCCGCTGAGGACGAGCACGCCGCCGAAGCCGAGCAGCAGCCCGGCCAGCTTGGCGCGGCTGAACCGCTCGGCACGGAAGGCCAGGACGGCGAACAGCACGGCGAAGAACGGCGTCGTGGCGTTGAGCACGGCCGCCAGCCCGGAGTCGATGTGCTGCTCTCCCCAGGCGATCAGCAGGAACGGGGCGATGTTGCCGGCCAGCGCCATCACCGTCAGATCGGCCCAGGCCGCCGGACGGCGCGGCAGCCGGATACCCCGCAGGGCGAGCACCGCGAGCAGCGTGGCCGCGCCGAGGACGAGCCGGCCGCCGACGAGCGGGAGCGGCGGAATCCCGGCGACCGCCACTTTGATCATCAGATACGAGCTGCCCCAGATGGTGCCGAGCAGCACGAGCTGCGCTAGCTGGCCGAGCGTCATGCCTCTCTCCAGCCTTCAGGACATCGCCGGGGCGCGCCTGTGTGCCACCGCCGGCTCATACACCTGAACGCCGGAGACGCCCGAGCCATTCCGTCGAGCTCACCGGCCTGCCGATCGCGCGACCGGTGACCCGTCGCGCGGCGG
>BEIC01000107.1 GCA_002898875.1 bacterium HR26 | reverse complement strand
GCCGACATAACGACGCTTGACCCGCACTTCGCCGCGGCCACGCAGGACCGCAACATCGTGGATATGGTGTTCAACGGCCTGATCCGCTACAAGCCAGGCGATAGCACCGAGTTCGAGCCTGACCTGGCGGAGGAGATCCCCGAGCCAGAGGAGACGGCGGATGGCAAGCAGGTCTGGACGTTCAAGCTACGCCAGGGCGTGATGTGGCACGCCGGGCCGCAGAGCGAAGCCTACGAGCTGACGGCCGACGATGTCATCTACTCGCTCCAGAAGTCGGCCGACAAGGATCGCTCGGCCTACTCGGCCGACTACGCGGGCATGACCTTCGAGAAGGTCGACGACTATACGGTCAGGATCATCGTGGCTCCGCCGCTCTCGCCCACGCTGTTCCTGCCGAAGGTTGCCAACTACAACGGCGGCTTCATCGTCAGCCAGCGAGCCGTCGAGGCGATGGGGGACGAGGCGATCAAGACTCACCCGATCGGTACCGGCCCCTTCAAGTTCAAGTCTTACGCCTCGAAGGACCGCGTGGAGCTGGAGGCGAACGACGACTACTTCCGCGGCTCGCCCAAACTGGGCGGCGTTCAGGTGCGGTTCATGAGCGATGCGACCAGCCGGGAGCTCGCGCTCAAGTCGGGCGAGATGGACGTGGTTGGAGGTGTCTCAGACTCGACCTGGGTGCAGAAGATCAACCAAGAGCCGAATCTCCAGGCGGACGTCTTCGGCGTCGGCGAGGTCGCGTTCCTCAACCTCAACATGGCGCGTGAGCCGTTGAACGATATCCGGGTGCGGCAGGCGATTCTCTACGCGATCGATCGTGACGCGCACCTGGCGGTCTTCGGCGGCCCACCGGTAGCGGAGAACGTGTTCTCGGTCGTACCGGCTCAGTTCATGCCTGGCGGGCTGACCCAGGAGGAAGCCGAGCAGGCCGGCGTCGCCTATGGCCGCGATCTCGACCGCGCACGCCAGCTCCTCGCCGAGGCCGGTCTCGGCGGCGGATTCTCGCTCAAACTGGTCACGTCGGAGATGGATGCCTATCGCAAGAACTACGAGGTGCTGCAGGAAGAGCTGCGCGAGATCGGGATCACAGTGGAGCTGGATGTGGTCGATCACTCGACCATGCACCGGCTAATCCGTGAGGATGTCAACCTGATCGTGATCTACATCGCCTTCCGCCCGAACGCCGATGTCTACCTCACGCAGTTCTTCCACTCGGACTCGATCGTGGTCACCGGGCCGAAGCCGAACACGAATTTCTCTCACTATGACCAGATCGACGACCTGATCGAGCAGGCGCGCGTCGAGACCGATCCCAGGCGACAGGAAGAGCTGTGGAAGCAAGCGAACATCAAGATCCTGCAGGACGCCGTCGGCTTCCCGCTGCACTACATCAATCAGGTGTATGGCCGGTCCAAGGCCGTCGACTACGGACACGAGTTGAAGTCTAGCCTGGCGCTGTACCCCGGGTTCACTGAGCAGACGACGGTGCAGAAGTAAAGGAGGCGTGCCGCCCGGTATGAGCGTTCACCGGGTAGCGATCTAGAGGTGAACGTGCCCCGGCTTCGTGCCTGGCGCGCGGGGGTTCGACCGGACTGATCCAGGGCACGAAGGTACGTCACCCATCCTGTGGGCACCCGGGAGGGCAAGGCACGGACGCGTGCTTGATCTCTGCCCGTCGCCTGGGAGCGATGCAGCGGGGAACGATCAGGGAAGCTGACCGTGGTACGCTACACTGTCCGCCGGCTCCTGCTCGCGATCCCGACGCTGCTGGCGGTGCTGACGATCATCTTCGTCATCGTCCGCGTGGCGCCGGGCGACCCGGCGACTGCCGCGCTGGGCGACTATGCCTCCGAGGAGGCGGTCCGCGCGCTGAGGCAACGGATGGGCTTAGATCGGCCACTCTGGGTCCAATACGTGAGTTTCCTGGCTGACCTGCTCCGTGGGGATCTGGGCAAGTCGCTGATCACCGGACAGCCGGTCATCGACCAGATCCGCCACGTCCTGCCCTATACAGTCGAGCTCACGGTGGCGGCAATCCTGGTCGGGCTGGTGATCGGCATCCCGATCGGCATCGTGACGGCGGTCCGCCGCAATACGATCGTGGACTATGTCGGGCGGGTGGTCTCGCTCGCCGGCCTCTCGGTGCCGGCGTTCTACCTCGGCATCCTGCTGATCTACTTCTTCGCGGTCAGGCTGCGGCTGTTCCCGGCGCTCGGCGCCGCCGAGTTCTCAGAGCCCGGAGCCCATCTGCATGCGCTGGTGCTCCCGGCGCTCAGCCTGGGGCTGATCGAGGCGGCCTACGTCACCAGGATGACGCGATCGGTGGTACTGAGCGTGCTGAACGAGGATTATGTACGCACCGCGCGGGCCAAGGGGTTACCGGAGCGCATTGTCCTCTTCGGCCACGCGCTGCGCAGTGCCATGATCCCACTGGTGTCCCTGATCGGGCTGTTCGCGATCTCGCTGATCGGTGGGTCGGTGCTGACCGAAGAGGTGTTCGCCCGGCCGGGGCTGGGCAAGCTGATGATCGGCGCGATGAAGCAGAAGGATTACACGATGCTGCAGTCGATCATGGTCGTGTATGCCTTCATCATCGTGCTGATCAACCTGGTGACGGATCTGCTCTACGGCGTGGTCGACCCGAGGGTACGGTACGAGTGATGGCTGTGGCGCGAGAACTGCCGGTCGCAGGGGTACGCGAACGTCGCTGGCGCCGCGTGCAGGCGTTCGCGCGGAACCGTACTGCGCTGGTTGGGTTGGTGCTGGTCGCGCTCCTGCTCCTGATCGCGGTCGCCGCTCCGGTGTTCTCGCCGCACAGCCCGATCGAGCAGAGCACGATTCACCGTCTGGAGCCGCCGTCGCGCGAGTACCCGTTCGGGCGCGATGACTTCGGCCGGGATATCCTCTCGCGCGTAATCTACGGGACGCGCATCGCGTTGCTGGTTGGCCTGCTCTCCGTGGCGCTCGGCGGCATCCTCGGGACGACGATGGGCGTCGTCGCGGCCTTCCGAGGGGGCCGGACCGAGACCTGGCTCATGCGGCTCACCGATGTGCTGCTCGCCTTCCCGGACCTGATCACCGGCCTCTTGATCCTGGCGGTGCTGGGGCCAGGGCTGTGGAAGATGATCATCGCCATCGCGCTGACGATCACGCCGCGGTTCTCCCGGATCGCCCACGGGCCGGCGCTGTCGATTAAGAATCGGGACTTCGTGGAGGCCGCCCGGGCGATCGGGGTGGGAGATGTCCGTATCCTCTTCCGGCATATCCTGCCCAACATCGTCGGCGAGCTCCTGGTGCTGGCGAGCCTGTGGACCGCCTCGGCTATCCGGCTGGAGGCCAGCCTCAGCTTCATCGGGCTGGGGGTGCGCCCGCCGACGCCCACCTGGGGCCAGATGATCCGTGACGGGACCGTACACCTGACCAACGCGCCCTGGTTCTCCCTCTTCCCGGGCCTGGCGCTGCTGCTGACCATCCTGGCCTTCAACCTGGTCGGCGACGGCCTGCGCGACGTGCTCGACCCGAAGACCCAGGCCTGAATTGACATCCTTCGCCGAGCCACACTAGAATCGCTGCGGTTCTCGACCACAGACCTCGCTCCTCGGTGCCGTATCAGGCATTGCAGAAGGAAATGAGGTCAGCTTTCGGCATCCAGACGACGGACAGCGTGGCGCGCCGGATCGGGGGAGGTGAGAGGCAGAGAGGCGGCGTAGGGAACAGGCTGACGGGACCGGTCGGGCTGTGAGCTGATCAGGCGAGCATCGAGGGGAGGGACGTATGGCCACTGTAGCCACCGGCGGCGGTATGCCGAGCGGGCCGCGGACGTTCGTCCGCGAGGCCACCGGCCTGACGAAAGACATCTCGCTCTTCGACGTCTTCGTCTACAACACCAACAACCAGAACATCGGCATCGGGGTGATGTTCATTATCCTGTTCGTGCCGGCCTTCTATACCGGCGCCAGCATGCTCTGGGGCGCGATCATCGCCGGGCTGCTGGCGCTAGCCCATGCGGTAACTTACGCGCTCTTCGCCGCGGCGATGCCACGCTCGGGTGGTGACTACGTCTATATCAGCCGCACCCTCTCGCCGGTACTCGGCTTCATCAGCAGCTTCAACTGGCTGGTCTGGATGACCGTCTATGTCGGCATCCCGGCCGCCTACTTCGGGCAGTACGGGCTCTCGACGCTCTTCCGGATGCTGGCGGCGGCCACCGGCAATCCAGATCTCGTCCGGCTGGCCGAATTCTGGCAGGAGCCGCTCGGCATCTTTCTAGCCGGCAGCGCGCTGATCCTGCTCTTTACGGTCATCTTCATCGTGGGCACCAAGCTGTACTTCCGGGTGCAGAACATCACCTTCCTGATCGCGACGCTCGGCATCGTCGTGGCCGCGATCATCGCGTTCGCGAATGGCCGGTCTGATTTCGTTAGCCGCTTCAACGAGTACGTGGCCGCCGCTGGCGGCGTCGCGAGCGCACTCGACATCGCGCAGGCGCAGTCCGGCGACGCGCCGCGGGGCTTCGACTGGTACCAGACATTTCTCAGCCTGAGCTTGCCGCTCTACATCGTCCTGTACTCGATCACGTCGAGCATCATCGGCGGCGAGGTCAAGAACGCCCGCAAGGCCCAGATCTTCGGTATGCCCGGGTCGGTCGTCTACACCACCCTCTGGATGGTGCTGTTGATCGGCGGTTTCCAGCTTCTGGCAGGCTACGATCTCCTGGGGCACATCGGCGCGGTTGACCCGGGTGCGCTCGGCCTCGACTTTACGCCAACGTTCATCGAGCTGGCCGGTGCGATGGTCTACAAGAACCTGTTCCTGGTACTGCTGCTCGGGGTCGGCTTCCTGCTCTGGACATACGTCTGGCTACCGATCAACTTCCTCGCCAGCACGCGCATTCTCCTTGCGTGGTCGTTCGACCGCCTGATGCCGGAGAAGCTCGCCTACGTCAGCCCGCGCTTCCACACGCCGGTCATCTCGATCCTGGTCGTTCTCGTGCTCGGCGAGATCTCGCTGGCGCTCTACGCGTGGCAGGTCGTGCTGCATAGCATCGTCGGGATCTTCGGTTGGATCCTGTCCTTCGTTCTGACGGCGATCGCGGCTATCGTCTTCCCGTATCGACGACGCGAGGACTTCGAGGCGTCACCGGTGAACTGGCGGATCGGCAACGTGCCGGTGATGAGCGTCGTGGGGGTGCTCAGCCTGATCAGCTTGCTTGTCTGCGAGGCGGTCTTCTGGCTCGACCCGTTCGTCGGGCTGCGCTATCTGCCGAATGTGCAGGTACTCACGGTAGGCGTGCTCGTCGCCGGGGCGCTGCTGTACTACCTGGCCAAGTACATTCAGCGGGCGCGCGGCATCCGCATCGAGTACGCCTTCCGCGAGATCCCGCCGGAGTGAGTACGGGCTTGGCGATGCCTAATGAGGGGGGCCGAACATGCGAGCCGAGGACTATGCGATCCCGAAGGAGGAGTTCATCGAGCGGCGCCGCAAGCTCGCTGCCTTGCTGCGGGAGCGGGGCTTGCCGGGCGTGCTGATCTGGTCGAAGGGAGGGGGGACCGTCGATCTGCATGGCCCGGTCCTCTACTTCAGTAACCACTACACCCCATTCCCCCAGCTTGCCGACAATCCACCGAAGTGGGCCGGCCGGGGCCATAGCGGGCTGATCGTGACCGCCGACGGAGAGGGGATCCTGCTCTCCGATATCCCAGACTACCGGGATGACCTGATCGCCGTTGACGATGTGCGGGTCTCGCTTGACCTGCCGCTCGCTGCGGCTGCTACTCTCCGGGATCTGGGCATGGATCGGGGGCCGGTGGGGTTGATTGCCCGAGACTACATGCTTGCCGGAGCGTACCTCAGGCTTACCGAGGCGCTGCCGCACGTCCAGTGGATCCACTGCGAAGACCTCTACAGCCGGCTACGCATGATCAAGTCGCCTAACGAGATCAGGGTGATCCGCAAGGCGTGCGAGATCGGGATGAAGACTTGCCGCGCCATGATGGAAGCGGTGCAGCCGGGTCGAACCGAAGCCGAAGTCATGGCCGAAGCGCTGTACGTGCTGACCCGCGAAGGTGGCATGATCTACGATCACCCGGTCGCCTCAGGGCCGCACACCCGGTTCTATGCCTATGGCCGGTTACCGTCCTGGGATCACTACCGCAAGCTCGAGCCGGGCGATATCTTCCATGTAGACATGTACGGTGCCTTCGAGGGCTACTACTACGACTTCGGCCGCTCGGCGGTCGCCGGCCGCACGGCGTCCGAGGCACAGAAGGAGATCCTGGAAGCGGCCATCGCGGCAGTCGAAGCCAGCATCGCGGCGGTGCGCCCCGGCGTGACGGCTGGGGAGGTTGCGCGGGCGGGCTTCCGCTGGCTGGAGGAGCACGGCTTCCACCTGGCCGCGTCGAAGGAAGAGCTCGATGCAGCCGGAGAAGCGGCGTTGAACCTCACGTTCCCCTCGATGGGGCATGGGCTGGGCATGTGGTGGGAAGAGCCATGGCTCACGCCGGACGACGAGACAGCATTGCAGCCCGGGATGGTGCTGGCGATCGAGCGGGCCGTCGGGCGTCCCGGAGTTGGCAGTGCCTCATATGAGGATGACGTGCTGGTGACGGAGGATGGCTGCGAGGTGCTGACACCGCTTGAGAAGCGCTGGTGGGTGTGAGAGTCCGGCACCCTGCCATTCCCTCTGACTGGTGAGGGCATACAGCTACGGCGTGGGGGTGACGGGCAGTGCCAGGTGATCGACGGCATTGAGCGGGACGCGTAGCTCGTGCCCGGTGAACCGAAGGGTCACCCGCCGGCCGCGATCAAGCACGAGCTCGTACTGGGCATCGATCGGCACGAAGTCTCCGGAGCGCCGGGGCGAAGGGCGAGCCACAAGCGGCATCGGGCCGGGCTCGCCGGGCGGCTGCCGCAGCGTGACCAGCAGATGACTACCCGCGATCGCGCGCCAGTGGCCCCCGCTTCCTCTGGGAGCGTCCACGACGGCGATCTGTACCTCGCCGAGGCGGATCAAGACATGTACGCCGGGATCTTCACTCCCATCCGATGAAGGATGGAGCGTGAACCAGGCCGAGTCGGTCAGCGTGACCCGTTGCGGCTCGGCTATGAAGGTGACCGATGCCTGCCGAGCTTGGGCCGCGCGCTCGAGCAGCGTCCAGGCCGGTTCATTGCCTGGCAGGCCGAGCAGGGCCAGCCGCCGCACGCGACCACGCTCGACCAGCTCCAAGGCACCGGGCAGATGCCGCTCGTCCCAGGCTGGGATCACCAGCAGGTCGATCTGCCTATCCCAGGGGAGCGTCGAGCGGTCGACGAAGTCGACGAGGTCCGAGCGCGAGCTCCCGCCGCCGATGACGACGCGCCGGCCAGCGACCTCGAGCAGCACGCTGAGCTCCTGGCCGGTCCCCCCGATGACCAGCCGGTCCCCGAGCAACCATGAAGTGAGCAGCCAGCCAGCGACGAGCCCCAACGTCAGGCCGCAAGCCAGCAGCAGCGCGCCGCCGGGCAGCCACCGCGGCCGCAGGCGACCGAACCGTCCCAGCCGAGCGTGCCATGCACTCACGTATGCTGCTGCCTTACTCGAACGGCGGTTCTGGCCGCGAGGGAGCCTCGGACCCTTCCCGGCACGGACCGGCGTGAGCGGCAGGCGCTGGAGGGAGGGAGACAGGACGGAAACCCGCGGCCCTGCCTGATGCGGTGGCAGCCAGCGAGCCGATCACCGCCTTCGCCCCGTGTCTAGCTACTGGCCTCTCGGTCATAGTAGGCAATATCGATGACCGAGCCGCGCGGCACCCAGGAGTTCCACTGCAAGGTGCCGCTGACGACGCCGCCGTCCGGGAAGCTCTGGCAATCGAACGACGGGTCCTGGCTCCGGATGTATTGGCAGCTCTGCGGCGTCACGCTGCGGACCACCAGCCCTGCTTGCTCGAGCTGCTGCCTCGCCTGCTGGTAGGGTACCCCGAAGACGTCGGGGACGCGCACCTTGTCTCCCACGCTGACGTACACGGTGATCGTCGCGCCGCTCCGAACCTGGCCCGACGGCTCGGTACGGATGACCAGCCCCTCGGCGACGTCACGGCTGGGCTCCTCGACCCGCTCGTAGTTCAGCCCGAGATCCTGGATCTGGCGAATCGCATCGGTGAACGGCTGGCCGGCCAGATTGGGCAGGGAGACGAACTCCGGTCCCCTGCTGACCTTGACACGGATCTCGGAGCCCTTCGGCAGCGGGGTCCCGGCCTGCGGATCCTGCTCGAAGATGACCCCGGCCGGCGTCACGTTGTCGAAGACCTCTTCGACGACGAGCCTGAAGTCCCCGACGGCCGCCGCGGCCTGCGCCTGCTCGAGGGTAGAGCCGAGCAACTGCGGCACCAGTGCTGTTTCGGGCGTCGGGGAGGGGGTTGGTGCTGGTGTGGCAGTGGGAGTAGGTGATGCGGTGCGGGTCGGTGCCGGGGAGGGCGTGCTCGAGCCGGGGGTGGGTGTTCCTACTCCAGCGACGGCTTCAGTCGGTGTAGGTGATGGTTGGGTCACGTTGCCTAGAGGGTTGAGGTCAACCATCCGGAAGGCCAGCAGCACCAGCGCCACAATGCCGATCAGGATGGCCGAGCCGATCAACCAGGTGGCGCAGCCGAGCTCATCGCCGCGGGAGAGCGCGCGCGGTGGCGGAGGGGCGGCGCCGTAGCCGCGCGCTGGCCGAGCTCTAGCCCCTATGGCTCTCGTCGTCTCGCTCGAGCCTCGGCCCGCCGGTGGCGGGAACGCTGCGCCAACTGTGGCCGGCTGCTCGCGCCAGTGTGCCAGTGCCTGGGCCAGTGCCCCAGCAGTCGGGAAGCGCTGAGCCGGATCCTTGGCCAGCGCGCGGAGCACGATCGCTTCCACCTGCGGTGGAAGCTCTGGATTGTACTGGCGCGGCGGTGGCGGTGGCGCGTTGACGTGCTGCATCGCCAGGCCGAT
>BEIC01000106.1 GCA_002898875.1 bacterium HR26 | reverse complement strand
AGGAGCAGCAGCACGTAGCCCAGCGGCAAGAGCGGCAGCATCTCGTCGCCGACCGGCAGGGCCAGGCTGATCAGGTAGCGCACGTGCGGGTAGCGCCCGAGCAGCGTTAGCGTGGGGCTCTCGCCGGTCAGGCCGAGGACCGCCAGGTCGAGACTGAGCCAGAGGACAGCGGCCAGGCCGGCCAGGAGGAGTGCCTGCCGCCAGGAGCGGCGATAGGCGACGAGGTAGAACGGCAGCGCGAAGACCGGGAAGAAGCGAGCCAGCCCGCCTAGCCCGAGCAGGAACAGCCCGGCCAAACAGCTACCCCGGCGGGCCAGCATCACCGCAGCCATCAGGGCGAGGATAGAGAGCGAGTCGTGCCGGCCGAAGACCACGCTGGTGTAGATCACGAGCGGGTTCAGCCACCAGAGCGCCAGCGCGCGTGCCCGCCACCGCGGCTCGACGAGCCGAGTGAGCAGCCAGCCGTTCACCAGGTCGGCAAGCAGATAGGGCAGCTTCATCAAGACCAGCGCGCGGCCGAGGTAGGCGTATTCCAGGAAGCGCTCCAGCTCTGCCGGCTGCGCCCCGACCCCGGCGATGCCCGAGTAGGCCGACCATATCCCGGCGCTGCCCGGCAGCAGCGGCCGGATGGCCAGGAACCACAGGTTGTGGATCTGCTGGATGACGATCTGCCCGCTCCAGCTCAGCCAGGCGCCGTGGGTTATGGCATCGTTGGCACGGGAGTAGATCTGGTAGAGGTCGCTGTGGAAGGTTGCCGGCATCAACGCCAGCCGAACGATCAGCCCGGCTACCCAGATCATCGCGACCAGGGCAGTCCCCCGACTGGGGGCAGCCTGAGCGGGCTCCGGAATCGCTCGCCGACGTCGCTCCTGAGCGATCATCCTCATGGCCGGCTCCTGGGGGCAATCGAGAATGTGATCAGAGCCAGCGGCAGGCCGGCCAGCAGCACAGCACGGTGGAGCAGTGCAGCCTCGGCCAGCGGGCCGGCCGGCAGACCCAGCAGTGTCCCGACGGCCACCACGCCTCCCTCGCGGACGCCAAGCCCCCCGGGGATCGGCACCGCTAGGCCTGCCAGCGCCGGGAGGCTTGCCAGGAGCAGCAGCTGCGCCGGGTCGAGCCTCAGGCCCAGTGCCGCAGCGACCAGCCAGAAGGAGACGAGATCGCATACCAAACGGGCGAGCGTCAGGCTGGCCAGCCAGGGATAGAGGGCTCGGCTGCCGAGCAGTTGCCGGCCACTCGACCGGAGCGCTGCCAGATGGGTGACGAAGCGCCCGCTCCGCCGCAGCGCCGCAAGCGCGATGAGCGCTGCCCCGGCCGGCAGCCCGAGCCAGAGCATGCCTTTCGGCGGCTGGAACTGCGCCTGGGCGGCCAGGCCGGGCATCAGCAGCAGGCCCAGCCCACCCCCGAGGATCAGCGCGCCGGCATCCAGCGCTTGCTCGACCGCCAGCGTGGGAGCGGATCGCGGCAGCCCCACGCCGTAGGCCTGCCGGGCGACCAGCCCCTTCACCGGCGCCCAGGCATATCCGGGCACAGCGTAGTTCGCGATCGTCGCCGCGACGGTGGCCCGGAGCGCTGCCCGAAGCGGCAGCGCCTGGTCGAGTGCCAGCAGCATGCGCTGCCAGCGCCAGGCGTGCGCGACCGGCGCTGCCGCTGCCGGCAGCAGCGCCGGCAGGAGGAACGCCGGACTCGCCTCCTGAAGCGCAGCGAGCGCCAAGCCCGACCGGCCTGCCCAGAGCACGACCAGTGCCAGCAGACCCAATCCGGCGACGAGCCAGACCGCGTGCCGGGCTGCCTGAAGCGGCCTCGAGGACACCGGAAGCCTCATCGACCATCCCCCTCGACGATGCCCAGCTCATACCCGGCCCAGCGCGAGGCCGGCAATGCGGCCTGCAGCCGCTCGGCGAGGACCTGGCGCGTAGCGACTCTCAAGAAGGCTTGCCGCGCTGCCACTCCGAGCCGGGCGCGGCGCTCGCGGTCGCGCAGCGCCTCGATCGCATCCGCCAGCGCTGCCGGATCAGCCGGAGGCACCAGGAGCGCCGAGCGCTCGTGCTCCAGCACTTGGCGCGCTGCCGGCGAGTCCCGCGTCACGATCGCGGCGCCCATCGCCATCGCCTGGTAGACCTTGTTCGGCACCACGCGTGCCGCCTTCGCGGTATCGCCGAAGATCCCGAGCACCACGTCGGCCGAGGCGATCCAGGCGGGGAGTTCGTGGTAGGGCGCCCAGGGCAGGAAGCAGGCATTGCGCAGGCCGAAGTCCTCGGCGAGCGCGCGCGTCTCATCCGCGAGCTGCCCCCGGCCGATCAGGACGAAGCTCGCCCGCTCCGGGCCGAGGAGCGCGGCCGCGCGCACGATCGTCTCCGGCCCGTGGAGCGGGATGAAGGTGCCGTAGAAGAGCACCCGGAGCGCCCCCGGCGCGTGCACCGGCCAGCCGGGAGAGGGAATCTCCAGCGCCGACACCCGGTCCGGTGAGAAGAGTTCCTCATCGGCGCCGACCGGCACCACCACGATCCTCAACCGCGGCGAGCGAGCCAGTGCGCGCATGTACTGCGCGTTCTCCTCGGTATCGGCCAGGACGACGTCAGCCAGCCGGAGGGCCAAGCGGTCGAGCAGCCGGATCACGCGGGCGCGCGCGCTGCCGGTCGGGACCAGCCGTCGGTCTTCGACCAGCGTGTCAGTCAGCGTGACCAGCGGGTCGAAGACCAGCCAGCGTCGGCTCATCCGGACCAGTGGGGCGAAGACCAGCATGTCGAGGTGGCCAGGGTAGCCGACCAGCACCGCGTCGGCCCGGGCGAGCCAGCGCGGCAGCCGGGCGAGAAGCATCGCGTAGGCCAGCAGCAGCCGCAGTCCGAGCGCGACGAGCGCTGGCCAGCGGCGGGCGGGCGCCAGGCGGTCGGGCAGCCGGTCCCACACCGGGATGTTGAGGACATCGACGGTGCAGCCGAGCGCTCGTAGCCCGTCCACGGTGAGCACGTTGCGCGGATATCCTGGCTGAAACGTGCCGAGCGCGAGCACACGCGGGCGATCTGGACTATTGAAACGCCGGCCTGGAGATTCCACGGTGCGCCGCCTCCTCTACAGGAGCAGAACGACCGCGCCGCCTAGCGGGTGCGGCCGCGTCGGCGCCCAGTGTACGACCGGACGCGAGACCGGTCATCCCGAGGGGAAAAAGAAGAGGGCGCGCTGCCAGTCACGGCAGCGCGCCCAACGGTCGCGCCGGCCTGGTCTAGTACTCCATGCCGCCCGGCATCGCCGGAGTCTTCTCCTTCTCCGGCTTCTCAGTGACCAGCGCTTCGGTGGTCAGGATCATCGCCGCGATCGAGGTCGCGTTCTCGACCGCCGAGCGCGTCACCTTCACCGGGTCGATCACGCCCCACTCGACCATGTCGCCGTACTCCTCGCGGAGGACGTCATAGCCGATGTTGGGGTTGTTCTGCTCCTTCTGCAGCCGGCGCACTGTCTCGATCACCACCGAGCCGTCGAGCCCGGCATTCTCGACGATGCCGCGCATCGGCTCCTCGAGCGCGCGCTTGACGATCAGCACGCCCGTCCGGACGTCGCCGTCGGCATCGACGTCATCGAGCGCCGCCATCGCGTTCACGAGCGCCACGCCACCGCCGGGCACGATGCCCTCCTCAACAGCAGCGCGCGTCGCGCTCAGCGCGTCCTCGACGCGGTGCTTCTTCTCCTTCAGCTCGACCTCGGTGGCCGCGCCGACCTTGATCACTGCGACGCCGCCGGCCAGCTTCGCCAGCCGCTCCTGGAGCTTCTCGCGGTCGAAGTCACTGGTGGTCTGCTCGATTTGGGCCTTGATCTGCTCGATGCGCGCCTTGATGTCCGATTCGCGGCCGTAGCCCTCGACAATGGTCGTCTCGTCCTTGGTCGCGACCACCCGGCGAGCCCGCCCGAGGTCATCGAGCGTCGCCGTGTCGAGCCGCCGGCCGAGCTCCTCCGAGATCACCGTGCCACCGGTCAGGATGGCAATGTCCCGGAGCATCTCCTTCCGCCGGTCACCGAAGCCCGGCGCCTTGACAGCCAGCGCGTTCAGCGTCCCGCGCAGCTTGTTGACCACCAGCGTGGCCAGCGCCTCACCGTCCACGTCCTCGGCGATGACCACGAAGTTCTTGCTGACCTGGAGCACCTTCTCCAGGATCGGCAGCAGGTCCGACACCGCCGAGACCTTCTTGTCGGTGATCAGGATGAAGGGCTCCTCGACGACCGCCTCCATCCGCTCCGGGTTGGTGACGAAGTAGGGCGAGATGTACCCGCGGTCGATCTGCATACCCTCGGTGTACTCGACCTCGAAGGCCAGGCCCTTCGACTCCTCGACGGTGATGACGCCGTCCTTGCCGACCTTCTCCATCACGTCGGCGATCAGGTTGCCGATCTCGGTGTCAGCCGCCGAGATCGAGGCGACGTGCGCGATATCGTCGCGGCCGCGGACCTCCTTGGCCATGCTCTTGAGCTGCTCGACGACGCGCTTGCTCGCCAGCTCAATGCCGCGCTTCAGCAGCATCGGGTTCGCGCCGGCCGCGATGTTGCGCAGCCCCTCATGGACGATCGCCTGGGCCAGCACGGTCGCCGTCGTCGTCCCGTCGCCCGCCACGTCGTTGGTCTTGGTGGCCGCCTCCTTGAGGAGCTGGGCGCCCATGTTGGCGAACGGGTCTTCCAGCTCGATCTCCTTGGCCACCGTGACGCCGTCATGGCTCACCGTCGGGGCGCCGTACTTCTTGTCCAGGGCCACGTTGCGGCCCTTCGGACCCAGCGTCGTCTTGACCGCATTGGCCAGGATATCGATGCCCTCTTTCAGGGAGCGCCGAGCGTCCTCGTGGAATTCGATGATTTTCGCCGCCACGGTTCCTGCCCTCCTGCACCGTCTGTCATGACATCCGACTACTGCCACCCACCCGGGCGGTCATTAGACCAGCTCTACTCGGTCAGAACCGCCAGGATGTCCTTCTCGCTCAGGATCAGGTACTCCTCGTCGTCGATCTTGAGCTCGGTACCGGCATACTTGGCGAAGAGCACCTCGTCGCCAACCTTAACCTCCATCGGCAGGCGCTCCCCGTCGTCGTTCAGCCGGCCCGGCCCGACGGCGATGACTTCACCCCGCTGGGGCTTTTCCTTCGCCGTGTCCGGCAGGACGATGCCACTCTTGGTGACCTCTTCCCGCTGGATCGGCTTCACCACGACCCGATCACCCAGCGGCCGAATTTTGGTGCTGGTCAACACCATGGCCAACCAACCTCCCTCGTGGCGCGGCGCCAGGGCGCCGCTCGACTACCCGACTGTACCCGGTTAGCACTCTCGACGATCGAGTGCTAACCAGTGCGTATAGTATTCAACTCCGCGCCAACTTTCAAGGGTCAGCGCGCTGGATCTGCGCCGGTCCGTGTCACCTGGGTTTAGGCCTAGCGCCGGCGGCGGCGTAGCCCGCCGCGTCGCGGCATGCCGGCTGCTGGTGAGGCATAATCGCTGGCGCCACCAGGCCGGTGGCCACCTGGCGACACCGGGCGAGCCGAGACGAATGGAGGTACCGTGGCCTACCAGGTTGCCGAGCGCGTGACCCAGCTCCGCCCCTCACCGACGCTCGCCGTCAGCGATCGCATGCGCGCGCTGCGCGAGCAGGGCCTCGACGTCATCGACCTGGGTGGGGGCGATCCTGATTTCCCGACTCCCGAGCACATCTGCCGGGCCGCTGCCGAGGCGATGCTCCGCGGCGAGACCCACTACGTCGCCAGTGCCGGGATCCCAGCCCTTCGCCGCGCCATCGCCCGCAAGCTGCGCGATGACAACGCGATCGAGGTCGACCCGGAGCAGATCATTGTCACGCCTGGGGGAAAGGCGGCCCTGTTCGTCTCCATCCTGGCGCTCGTCGGCCCGGGCGACGACGTGGTGATGTTCGACCCCGGCTGGGTGTCGTACGAGCCGATGGTCACCATCGCCGGCGCGCGCTGTCTGCATGTCCCGCTCGACCCGGCCGAGAACTACTGGATCTCGAAAGAGGCGATCGAGGCCCAGCTCACGCCAGCGACCCGGCTGATGATCGTCAACAGCCCGAACAACCCGACCGGCCGGGTCCTGACCGAGTCCGAGCTGGCCGCGATCGCCGAGGTGGCCCAGGAGCGCGACCTGCTCGTCATCTCGGACGAGATCTACGAGAAGATCGTTTACGATGGGCACCGGCACTACAGCCTAGCATCGCTCCCCGGCATGGCCGAGCGGACGCTAACCGTCAACGGCTTCTCGAAGGCCTACGCGATGACCGGCTGGCGGCTGGGCTACGTCGCCGGGCCGGCCCCGCTGATCAAGCAGATCATGAAGGTGCACAGCCACTCCGCCACCTGCGCCACCTCGTTCGTCCAGTGGGGGGCCGTCGCCGCGCTCGAGGGCCCACAGGACTTCATCGAGCAGATGGTCTCGGCTTGGGACCGGCGCCGGCGCCTGATCACCGAGCGGCTGAACCAGATCCCCGGCTTTCGCTGCCCGCTGCCCGAGGGAGCGTTCTACGCCTTCCCCGATGTCAGCGGCACCGGGCTGAGCGGCCAGGAGGTGGCAGCCCGGTTGATCGAGGAGGCGCGGGTCGGCGTCACGCCGGGCGACGCCTTCGGCGAGGTGGGCGCTGGCTGCATCCGGCTCAGCTTCGCCGAGTCGGACGACAAGATCGAGGCCGCGCTCGACCGGATCGCCCGAGTTTTCGGGGGCTGAGCGCGGGCCATGAGCCGGCACGCGGCGCGAGGACCATCGCCCGGATCTTCGGAGCGAGCCCCTGGCGTGACGGTCGCATGCCAGTGTGAGCACCCTGGGCCGGATGACACAGCCCGCCGCTGTGAATAGCACCAGCCGCAGGTCGACCACATCGTAGGGGCGAAGGATCATTCGCCTCTACGATAGAAACGGTAGTCGACGCTTCGGATCGACGGCACGCGGTAGCCACCTGCCACCCGGCGGCCCTACTCTGGCAAGGGGATCTGCAGCCGGAGCTGGCGCAGCGGCTGCGGTGCCCCGCCGGGCAGCAGGCGCAGCGCCACTACCGACATGTCGTCCTGGGGGCAGCCGCGGTCGGCTACCAGGGCTGCCTCGAGCACCGACCGCGCGGTGCCTTCCGCGTCGGGCACGCTTTCAAGCGCTCGCCCGGCCGCCGCCAGCAGATCGAGCTGCCTGCCCCAGCGCTCCCCAGCCGAGACCACGCCGTCGGTCACCAGCACCACTGCCAGCCCTGGCTCGATCCCCACCTCGAGCACCCACGGGCGCGTGTGCCGGTAGAGCCCGATGCGGCCGCCGGACTCGGCGACTAACCGGAGCTCGCCGTTCCGGCGCAGGACCATCGGCACCTCGCTGTTGCGGGTGATCACGACAGTTGAGCTGGCCAGGTCGACCGAGAGAATGTCGAGGGCCGCTGAGACGCGGCCACCCCGCATCGCGAACAAGAAGTCGTGGGCTGCCCGCGCCGCCGCGCCGTCGCGCACGCCCTCGTTGAGCAGCGAGACCACGCGGCCGGCCAGCTGCAAGCTCAGCAACTTCGCCGCGGCGCCGTGTCCCTGGCCATCGACCAGGACGACCGAGATCCCCCCAGCCGGCCGTTCGATGACCTCGGCCGTATCGCCGCTCTCGCGGCTGCCGAAGCGGTGGGTCTTGAGGATCGCCAGGTCGATCGTGACTGCCACCGGGGATGCCGCCTCTACGTCTCGGCACCGCCGGAGAGTACCGCGCGCGAGCCGTAGTTACGCCGGTAGTAGTCGGCGAACTGGCCAGACTTCAGCGGTATCCACCAGTCGCGGTTGGTCTCGTACCATCGGACGGTCTCGGCGAGGCCGGCTTCGAACGGGATCTCCGGCGCCCAGCCGAGGGCCTCGATCTTCGAGGCGTCGACCGCATACCGCCGGTCGTGCCCTGGCCGGTCGGTGACGTGCTGGATCATCTCCTCCGGCAGCTCCAGCAGGCGCACGATGGCGCGGGCCACCTCGAGGTTCGGCCGGTGGTTCCCGGCGCCGACGTTATAGACCTGCCCCGGCTCGCCGCGGGCGAGCACGAGCGCGATCGCGCGGCAATGGTCGCGCACGTGCAACCAGTCACGCTCCTGGCGGCCATCGCCGTAGACCGGGATCGGGCGGCCTTCGAGCAGGTTGGTAACCGAGAGCGGGATGAACTTCTCCGGGTGCTGGTACGGGCCGTAGGTGTTGGCCCCGCGGGTGACCATCACCGGCAGACCGTAGGACGCG
Source organism: bacterium HR26 (assembly GCA_002898875.1). Taxonomy (GTDB): domain Bacteria; phylum Chloroflexota; class Chloroflexia; order Thermomicrobiales; family Thermomicrobiaceae; genus Thermalbibacter. The sequence continues at coordinate 727 of BEIC01000106.1, read as the reverse complement.
TAGTACGCCAGCGCCAGCAGGTCCCCGCTTGCCTTGCTCGCGGAGTAGGGGTTGCGCGGCCGGAGCGGATCGGACTCCCGTGACCGGCCGGTCAGCACCTCGCCGTAGACCTCGTCGGTGCTCACCTGAACGAAGCGCTCGACGCCGGCCCGCAGCGCCGTCTCCAGTAGCACATAGGTGCCGTGGACGTTCGTTTGGATGAACGCGGCGGGCTCCAGCAGCGAGCGATCGACGTGCGTCTCAGCGGCGAAGTTAACCACGGCATCGCAGCCGTCCATAGCCTCGGCGACGACCGCCGGGTCGGCGATATCGCCGTGGATGAACCGGAAGCCCGGCTGCCCGGCTAAGTCAGCGAGGTTGGCGAGGTTCCCGGCGTAGGTCAGCTTGTCGAGCACGACGACCTCGCATGCCCCTAGCTCGAGCAGGCAACGCGCGAAGTTACTGCCGATGAAGCCGGCGCCACCGGTGACCAAGATGCGCCGGAAGCAGGTGATCTCCATTGTCCCTCCGCGGCCGAAGGCGCGGCCCGACGCCTGAGCGTAGCAGAGAGGCGCAGCGCCTGGCAACGGCAGTACGAAATGGCCAGATTCTCGGTACAAATGGCCATCGTGCGGCCTAGGACTTGGGGACGAACATTGGTAGGACTCACGTCTTGACAAACCGGTTCGTAAGTACTAGGATAAGCATGACCTGAGTACCGGCGGTCCTGGATCTCTGGTACTAGTAC
>BEIC01000105.1 GCA_002898875.1 bacterium HR26 | reverse complement strand
TCGAGGTCGAGCGGGTTGAACACCGCCCGGCGCAGGTACTGCGCGCACCACTCGATCGCCTGGCGGCACCAGAGATCCGAGATCGGGTTCGAGCCGATGTAGATCGGCCGCTCGGCCGGGTTCTCCACCGCTGGCCTCACATTGTAGGGCCGCGCGGTGTAGGACTCGATCGCGTGGCAGAGCACGTCGAAGCCGGCGCAGGCCGTCACCATCGGCGGGCAGGAAACGGTATTGAGCGGGTCGATGATGGCGAGCGTGGGGCGGATATAGCGGTGGGAGATGCCGGTCTTCACCTTGAGCTGCAGGAGATCGAGCACGATGACAGCCGTCGTCTCGCTGCCGGTACCGGACGTCGTCGGGAGAGCGATGTGCGGCTTCAGCGGACCAGGTACCGGCTTTCCCTGGCCGATCGGCTTGTTGATGTAGTCCATCAGCTCGCCCGGATGGGTGGAAAAGAGGTTCATCGCCTTGGCGGTGTCGATGGTGCTGCCCCCGCCCAGCGAGATGAACGCCTCCGGCTGCGTCTTCCGGGCATAGGCGATCGCGTCGTTCATCGAGCGGTCGGTCGGCTCCACGTGGACGTCGTCGTACACGTCGAGCTCGACCCCAGCATCGCGGACGATCCGCTCCAGTTTCTCGACCAGGCCGAACTGCCGCAGGTTCCGATCGGCCACCAGCAGGGCGCGGCGGACGCCGAGCCGGTTCAGCTCGTAGCCCAGCTCCCGCGAGGCGCCGAGCCCGAAGCGGATGGGCACGCTGTCGAGCGCGATGACGGTCTCGGTCGGGATGAGGCTATCGTGCGGCATGGGGCTTCCCCTTTCCTTGCCGGCAGCGCCCGTGCGGCCACCGGGCGCACACGGCCCGTCTCTCGCGGAGTCGCCTGAGGTCGGTTGGTAGCCCTATTGTACCGCAGTTCGGGACACGCCCGATCGATCAGTTTGCCTGGCACCCCGGCGCTGCCAGAGCCCACCTCTCCCCTGCCGCTGGCCGGGCCACTCTACCCGTGCCTGCAAGCCACGGCTGCCTGACCAGCATCGCTGTTCCATCGCATGACACGCTGCGGCCTTTGACGCGTTGTCTCGTGCCGCGTGCGCTAGAGCCAGTCGATGCGCTTAAAGACAATGAGCAGGCTTATCCCGAGGGTGGCCATGCCCGCCAGGGCTGCGTAGTAGCCCCATGGGAGGCGTAGTTCCGGCATATTGACGAAGTTCATCCCGTAGATTCCGGCGATGAGCGCGAGCGACATCAGGATAATGCTCCAGGCGGTCAGCGTTCGCATCACCTGGTTGAGGTTGTTGGAGACGACCGAGAGATACGCATCGAGCGCGCTGGCCAGCAGGTCGCGGTAGGTATCGATCGCGTCGGTCACACGCAGGATGTGATCGTAGACATCCTGGAAGTAGACCGCGGTGTCCGGCCCCAAGAGCTCGATGTCCCGCCGGGTGAGCAGGTTGAGCACATCGCGCTCCGGCCCAACGACCCGGCGTAATGCCAGCAACCTCTTGCGGAGCTGGAAGAGCTCTTCCAGTGCACCCCGGTCTCGCCCCTCGAAGATCTCCTCCTCCAGTCTGTCTGTCCGCTCGGCTAGCGCATCGAGGATCGGGAAATAGTTGTCAACGATGGTATCGAGCAGCGTGTAGAGGAGCAGCGCCACGCGCTGCTTCGACTCCTCAATCTGGTCGGCCTGCTCGCGCCAGCGCTCGGCGATCGCGTCGATCTCCGGACACGGCTCGTGGTGCACGGTGACCAGATAGTTCTTGCCGATGAAGAGCGAGAGCTCCTGAGTAGTGAAGAGCTGGTCGCTCTCACTGGGGCGCGCGGCGTAGAAGACTAGGAAGAGATAGTCCTCATAGATGTCGAGCTTGGGACGCTCGTGGCGCCGGCGCGCATCTTCGATCGCCAGCGGGTGGAAACCGAACTCCCGTTGCAGGAGCATGAAGTCTCGGTCAGTAGGATCCTCGAGGTCGATCCAGAGGAGGTGGCGCGGGTCAGCGACGATCGCGTCCAGCTCGTCGAGCGAGACTTCCCCTGCTCGCTGCTCGTTACCGGTCAACAGCTCCAACCTGATCACGCCAGCCCGCTCTCGAGCAGACACGGAACCAAGGGACACCGGTGCGGCTCTTAGCATACATGCCCGCCGCGCTCCTCACATGTGCCCGAGCGTCGATCACTTAGCTGCGCGCCGTCACGCTGAGACCGAACGCACGTCACCGTCCGTTCGGGAGAGCCACCGCATCGACGCGCGATCCTCCTTTGGCACGCTCCGCTGTTCTGTCCAGCGAGGGACGCGCTCCTTCTGTCAGTGTCTCGAACCCCTCCTCGACACCGTCGAGGCTAAGTGACGGTGCTGAGCGTGCGTCGCCGCGTGCAAAACCCTTGACTACGCCCGATACACACCCTACCATTACCGATGAGAAGCAGACAAAGCCGAAAGACAACCTTTCGCATACTTGGAGCTACCGAATCGGCAATTAACCAGCCAGAGATGCGCGGGGTTTGAGCCTCGCTGGCGTACAGAGCCGAATTGGTTCATTCGTACCGACGTGCCGGAAAGGAGAGGAAATGGTTTCGAGAGAACGCAGTGAAGCTGCGGCGGGAGCGCGGCCGCAACTGTTCGTCCGCAAGGCCTCTGGCCTCATCCGAGAGTTCGGCTTTTTCGACACATTCGCCTTTAACGTCATCGGCTACGCCCTGGGGCTGGTACTCGCGGTCACCCCGTTCTTCGCGGGAGCACTCTTCCCGGGCGCCAACATTTACGTCGTGCTTACACTTGGTGTCCTTCTTTCCCTCTTCAATGGGTTGACGTACGGGCTCCTCGGCGCGGCCATGCCGCGCTCCGGGGGGAATATGTCTACAATGGCCGGGTGCTGCACCCAGCGATCGGCTTCATGTCGAACTGGGGCTTTAGCTGGTCACAGGTGCTGGGCATCGGGATCTACACGCAGTGGACGGTCAACTATGCTCTCGCCGTCTCGGCTGCGACCATCGGCTATGCGACGGGCAGCGATGCACTCGTCGACTTCGGCAGCTTCATCTCCCGTCCCTGGCCGAGCTTTCTCCTTGGCACCCTGGTGTTGGTCTCGGTCGTCGTCGTCCTGCTCGCGGGGATGCGCTTCCTCAAGCGGTTCCTCAACACCTTCTTCGTGCTCGCAGTGGCTGGTTCTCTGGCGACACTGCTCGTCTTCCTCGCCAACTCGCGCGAGACCTTCGTCGAGAAGTTCAACCGGTTCATGCAGAATACCCAGGGCCTGAGCGATGCCTACGCAAGCGTCATCGCTACCGCGCAGGCCAACGGCTTCTCGCTGCCGCCCGAGTCACTCGGCGCAGCCATCCTGGCGCTGCCACTGGGCTACTGGGTCTTCATCGGCTTTACCTATTCCGCGTACATCGGCGGTGAGATCAAGGAACCGCAGCGGACGCAGACGCGTGCCATCCTGGCGGCGCTGGCGTTCGGCTACGTCTTCTACATGGCCGCGCTGTGGGCTTATTTCAACGTGGTCGGGCGGGAGTTCAACCACGCTGCCGCCTACCTCGAGTACAACACCGACCAGAGCCCGCTCCCAGTCGCCGGGGTGCTGAACTTCTTCGCTGGCCTGCTCACCGACAACGTCCTGCTCAACGTCTTGATCGGCGTGAGCTTCTTCCTCTGGCACTATCTCTTGCTGTTCGTGATGGTGACCATCGTCGTCCGCAATATCTTCGCCTGGGCCTTCGACCATATCATGCCGATACGGCTTACCGAGGTGACAGAGAAGACGCATGCCCCGTGGGTCGCGACGATCGTCGTGGCAGTGCTCGCCTGGGTACTCCTCTGGGCCTCGATCTTCACCCCGCTGTTCGACTACGTGTTCAACTACATCGCCATCTTCTCGGTCGCGTTCTGGATCACCAGCTTCGCCGCGATCCTGCTGCCTTATCGTCGGCGCGATCTCTTCGAGGCCGCGCCACCGAACGTCCGGCGCAAGTTCTTCGGGATACCCTTGCTGAGCATCGCTGGGGCAGTGAACCTCGTGCTGTTCTCGGTCATCCTCTACTCGTCGTTCACCTTGCCAGCGTTCAGCGGGCCGGTCGGGCCGATCGCCATCGCGTTCTTGCTCGGTATCTACGTGAGCGGCCTGCTGCTCTACTTCGTGGCGGCCGCGCTGCGGCGGCGCGAGGGGATCGACCTGAACCTGCTCTACGGGGAGATCCCGCCAGAGTAGGGATTCGTTACCTCGATCGGCTCACCGGCGCCGGCGGGATAGGAGACCTTGCCATCAGCCGAGCCTTTGTCGAGACCTACCTGACGTGGGAGGGTGCAGTTGATCTGGTTCCGTAGGAAGACGAGATCCGACGGCCTCGGTATCTTCTTCTGCTCCGACGTCCACGGGTCGACGACGTGCTTCAAGAAATTCGTCAACGCCGCGACGTACTACCGCCAGCGCGGTCAGCCGGTGCACTGCCTGATCCTGGGGGGTGACCTCACCGGCAAGCTGATCGTGCCGGTCATCCGGGAGGATAGTCACTACCGCTCGTACCTGCTCGGGCGAGAGGTGGAGCTTGCGACCGCTGTGGAACTCCAAGAGTTCGTCAAGCAGTGTGAGACGCTGGGTGTCTACCCTAACGTCTTCTCAGCCGAGGAGTACGAGGCATTTCGCTCTGACTCGTCGCTTCAGGAGGCAGTGTTCAGACGACTGATGCTGCAACGGTTAGAGGAGTGGCTGGCGTTCGCTGCCGACCGCCTGCGCGGGCTCGATGTGAGCTGTTACATCCTGCCCGGCAACGACGATATCCCAGAGGTGGACGACCTGCTGGCGCAGGCGTCCTGGATCGTTAACCCTGACCGCAAGGTCGTCCGTCTCGACGACACCTACGAGATGTTGAGCCTTGGCCTGTCCAACCCTACGCCGTTCGAGTGCCCGCGCGACGTGCCGGAAGAGGAGCTGGCACGGCTGCTCGACGAGCTGGCTTCCCAGGTCGAGCGGTTGCAGACGTGCATCTTCACAATCCACGTGCCCCCGTTCAACACCGGGCTTGACCTGGCGCCAGCGCTCGACGACGAGCTCCGGCCGCGCATCGGCCCGCAAGGCGTCGAGATGGCACCGGTCGGCTCGACCGCCGTGCGCGAGGCGATCCTGAAGTACCAGCCGCTCCTCAGCCTGCACGGGCACATCCATGAGTCGAAAGGGGTGGCGCGGTTAGGCCGCACGCTATGCGTCAATGCCGGGAGCGAATATTCGGAAGGCATCTTGCGAGGTGCGCTGATCACTCTCAGAGACGGCGAGGTCGCATCGCACCTCCTCGTCTCCGGATGAGCTTGACCGAGGAGCTGGCACGATGAGCGAGGAACGGCGGATGCGGTGTCGCGAGGCAGGCATCGTGATCGGCACTCTGCCCACGGGCCCGACCAATAGCCTGACCGACGTGCCTGACGTGCGAGTCGGTCACACCACGGTGAGCTTCGCCGACGAGCGTGGCGTTGCCCGCACTGGAGTGACAGCGATCTGGCCCACGTCGGGCGATCTGGTGCGCTGGCCGGTGCCAGCGGGCAGCTTCGTGCTGGCCGGCTTCGGAGAGATCACCGGGCGCGCTGCCGTCGCAGAGTGGGGCGTCGTGTCCACGCCGATCCTGCTGACGGCCACGATGCACGTCGGGATCGTCTACCACGCCGTGTTGCAGTACCTGTGTGCCCGCGACCCGGAGCTGGGGCGTGCTGAGCTTGTCATCCCCGTCGTCGGCGAGTGTGACGACAGCTTCCTCAACGACGCGCGGGCCTTTCACCTACAGCCGGAGCACGTCTTCGCTGCCCTGGATCGAGCGCACAGTGGGCCGGTCGAGGAAGGGTGCGTCGGTGCCGGCACCGGCATGCAGTGCTTCGAGTTCAAGGGCGGCATCGGCTCAGCCTCGCGGCTCGTGACCATCGGCGACCGGCAGTACACCGTGGGAGTGCTGGTCGAAACGAACTTAGGCGCGCGCGAGCTACTCACCATCGATGGCGTGCCGGTTGGGCGATATCTCACCGATCTGATGCCGGAGGGCCAGTTGCCTGACTACTGGGGAGCACAGAGAAACGGCGGCTCCTGCATCGTCATCGTCGGCACCGACGCGCCACTCAGTAGCGCCCAGCTCGCCAAGGTGGCCAAGCGCGCCGCGCTCGGGCTCGGGCGCGTCGGCTCGATCGGCGCCAACAGCAGCGGCGAGCTGTTACTCGCGTTCTCGAACGCGAACCGGGTCAACGTGGCCACGAGTCGGCAGTACAGTGTCGAGGTGATCCACGAACGGTCGCTGGATGTGGTCTACCAGGCGGCTGTGGAAGCGACCGAAGAGGCAATCATCAACGCGCTCTTCAAGGCGACGACGACGATCGGGCGAGACGGCAACACCCTCTACGCCTTGCCCATCGACCGGGCTTTGGAACTGATGCGGCGACACCACCGACTGGCAGAGGGTTGAGGTCGACTGGCACGGCCCCGCCGCCCCCGCCTACACTTGCCGTGGACGTAACGGATGGCGGCAGGTGGGCATCGTGAGCCAGCTTCAGGTGCTGTTGACCGATATCGCCTTCCAAGGGGCGGCCATCGGCCGGGTTGATGGTCGCGTTGTCTTCGCCGACTACGGCATCCCCGGCGAGCAGGTCGTGGTCGAAGTCGAGCGGGAACGCCGCGACTATAGCCAGGGGCGCGTCGTCGAGGTCCAGGCGCCCGCGCCGTCCCGCGTCGAGCCCCCCTGCCCCTACTTCGGCGAGTGCGGTGGCTGCCAGTGGCAACACATCGCCTACGAGCAGCAGCTCGAGTTCAAGCGGCACATCGTGCGCGAGCAGCTCCGGCGGATCGGCAAATTCCCCGATCCACCGGTCTCGCCGACCATCCCCTCACCCGATTCCTACGGCTACCGCAACCAAGCGCGTTTCACCGTCGGCCCGGAGGGGAACCTCGGCTTTGTCTCTCGCCCAGGTCATGGCCGGCGCTTCCTTCGCATCGACCGCTGCCTGATCATGCACCCGGCCATCAATGAGGTGCTGGCGGCGATCCAGGGCCGGGCGCGGGTGAAGCACCAGGTGGTGATCCGATACGGCGTGCACACCGGCCAGCTTCTGGTGCAGCCCGACCTGACGCACCTGGTACCGGAGATCCCGTCCGGGCAAGCGTTCTACGAGGAGGAGCTGCTCGGGCGGCGGTTCCGCGTCTCAGCCTCCTCGTTCTTCCAGACCAATACGCGACAGGCCGAGCGCCTGGCCGAGCTGGTGCGTGCGCGGGTCGCCCCGCGCGGCGACGAGGTGCTGGTCGATGCCTATGCCGGCGTCGGGACGTTCGCAGTGCTGCTTGCCCCTTCGGTCCGGCACGTCGTCGCGATCGAGGAGTCGCCCTCCGCGGTCGAAGACGCCCGGCACAACATCCAGGGGCTTGGGAACATCGAGTATTTATGCGCGAAGGTCGAGGACGTGCTCGGAGAGTTCCAGGTGACGCCCGACGTTGTGATCCTCGATCCACCACGGGTAGGATGCCACCCTCGCGCCCTCGCGGCAGTGCTGAAGCTGCGGCCGCGGCGGCTGGTCTACGTCTCCTGTGACCCCTCGACCCTGGCACGGGACCTGCGGCAACTCTGCGACGGCGGCTATCGCTTGCTCGACGTTACGCCGCTCGATATGTTCCCGCAGACGTATCACATCGAGTCCGTAGCCACCCTGGAGTTGGCGTGAGCGGTGCCCCCCGGCTTATCCTGGCTTCGGCATCGCCGCGCCGACGTGAGCTGCTCAGGCGCCTCGGTCTGGCGTTCACCGTCGATCCGGCCGAGATCCCGGAGGAGCTACCGGCCCAGGCACCGAGAGCCGAGCGCATGGCCCGTCGGCTGGCCCGCGCGAAGGCGCTGGCGGTCGCGGCTCGCTACCCTGCGCTCCCGGTTCTGGCCGCCGACACGGTCGTGGTCTTTCGTGGCCGGCTGCTCGGCAAGCCGGCCGACGAGGCAGAGGCGTGGGCAATGCTGCGGGGGCTGCGCGGCCGCTGGCATCGGGTGATTACAGCGGTGGCAGTCGCGAGGGATAGGCGCGTCAGAGTCGATCACGCCGTCACTTGGGTGCGCATGCGCGAGTACAGCGACGAGGAGATTGCGACCTCGATCGCTCGCGGTGACCCGTTCGACAAGGCCGGCGCCTACGCGATCCAGGACGAGCGCTTCCGGCCGGTCGCCGAATACCGCGGCTGCTACTGCAACGTGGTCGGCCTGCCGCTGGCGGCGGTGATCGAGCTGCTCGATCGTGCCGGCATCGTGGCAAGCGTCTCACTAGAGCGTTTGCCGCCCGAGTGCGCGCGCTGCCCGCTGTTCACGAGCTCGCGCACCAGGCACTTGCTGGATGCCAGATCGTGAGGGCAGCGAGCCGCTGAGCTCTGCGGGCAGGCTGGCTGCCTGCCACACGGCCGGGGGGTGGCGTCAGAGCATTCTCAACCGCCACAGGATAAACAGGATCGCCCCCAGACGACGGCGATGCCGGTAAGGCCACCGATCCCACCGGCAACTGCGGTCAGGGGCACCGCCAGGCCGAGCGTGATCGTCAGGGCGCCGATCTGGCGCTCGTCGAGGCTGCCCGAACCGCCTCTCGGTGCCAGCCGCTCATCTCTATGACGCCGTAGAGTCCCACCGTGTCCTCGACACCGGCTGCACCATCGACTAGCCTGGTGTCCGGCGAGCTACGGTACCAGCATCTCTGACCGCGTCGCGCTCTCGGTGCTGGTAAAGAGACCGATACGCTGGCATGATGTGGAAGGTCGGCGACGGCTCTCGACCATCTCTGTACCGGGGCACAATGCGTTCGCGATCCGACAGTTCTCCATCGAAGGTTGCAAGAGGCGTGTGGCTGGTACCACTCTGGCTTGTCCTGCTCCTGGCCATGCTGCCACCGCTGCTTCCCGCCCTCCAGACTCGGAGACAGCAAGACTCCGAGGCGATGGCTAGATTGGCTGCGACGCCGTCCACGCACCCTTCGCCCCCCG